>CAIKXD010000390.1 GCA_903831265.1 uncultured Bacteroidota bacterium | reverse complement strand
GGTGGTAGTGGTAATGGCATTGAGGCCGATGTTGCCAATGCAAAAACTGTTAACGGCTCGGCAACCATCCCATCGGCCTGTCCAGTCGAAGCCATAATTGGCAGGATTGTTATTGCTTTTAAATCCCATTTTAAATGGATAAATCCAACCCCTTGAGGTTTGTTTTTGATTCAAAAATTCATTGAAGTTTTCACGCAATTTGCCAGTCCATATATCTGCTTGAACATGTGAACCTCCAAAATGTACAATGTTGATTTTGCCTTTACCTGTGGTTACAAGTTTATCGAGTTTTCTAAAAAAGCCATAAAAATCTAAACTGTCGTTATAAAATTTTACCTCGTTGATGTCGTAGTTAACAAAGGGATACCGATCGAGATTAACTGCGCCATCTTGCGCCTTGCAAAGTAATGCATTGCCAAGAAACAAAATAGAAAGGAGATATAATTTAAAATAACGCAATATAAATTCTGGAGATTATGAGCCTATTGATTTTCTAAGTTTAAACATTTCGTATTCTTTCATCAGAGAGCTATAAAAAATCTCTGAGATTTTAACAGCGCCTTTTTGGGTGTAGTGGATATAATCTGGTGAGCCTAAACTTGGCTTAGATTTTACCCATTTTACCATGCTTCCATTGCCACCCATTGCTTCGTACATGTCCCAAAATACACCACCTGCTTGCAAGGTTGCCGTTTTTAATGCATCACGTACATTTTCTAATTGAGGGTGGGTTTGGAAAGTACCATCCAATTTAATGCTCATATCGGCCGGACCAATTACAAACAAAATAAGATTAGGGTCAACGGATCTTAAATACCTTAGTTCTTCTGCAAACTTTTTACCATATGCTTCAGCACTAGCTTTTGATTTCATACCTGGTAGGGCATTGCCTCCGAATTGTAAGATTAACATTTTTACACCTAGCATGCTGTAGGTTTTGCGCAATGTTTCTGCATTGATGCGTTTGAAAATGGTGCCTGAACATCCGCGCATAGGCACATTGTCGACACAAATACCGCCACTGCCATCGAGTGCTATCCCTAAAATATCTGCATTAGCACCTGAAAATTTTAAACCAATTTTGCCATTTGTGCTATCTACATTAAAGGCGGCCATCTGCTCGGCAGCAGAAGGTTGCAAAGTTTGTGTACCAATGGTTTTTCCATTAGCAGCGATACTAATTTCAAGCGGTTTAGCAATGCTGCCTACCACCACTTTACAGGTTTTAAAATTTTTATTTTTATAGGATGTATTATCTCTCGCTGTAATTATAACACTGGCCACCTCACTTTGTTTCTGACAAAAATATGCCATGGGGCCATAGCGGTTGTGTTTAGCTCTTCCATCTTCGGTTCCAAAGGCTAATTTTCTAACCCAAGAGCCTGCATTTTCTTCGGCAACAGTGTATTTAGGTGTTACCTCTAAAGCAGGTAATAAACCCATGCCACTGCCACCATAAGTGCGTTGTAGTTGTTCGCGAATATGACTGCTAATGCGGTCCATCTCAATTTGCGAGTCGCCATAGTGAATGATTCTAAAAGTGGTATTGTCACGTCTTGAATTTTCGAGTGCTTCGAAAAATTGATCCATTACTTTGCGGTCGTCGTTGGCAAAATAAAAACGCGCTGGACTTTCAATTGCATCAACTTGCATTAACACCAAAGTATCGGCCGAAGAGCGGTGCACTTTTTTAAGAATGGCTTCTTTTTTTTCAACCAAACTTTTATTGTCTTCAATTTTCTTTTGCTCGGCAATAATTACGGTAGAATCTATTTTAGGCGAGATAACGGATTTTAAGTTGGGGAAACTTATTTTTTTACCATCCCCATAGCTAATCCCCTCCTCAGGAAAAAGGAGTGAAATAACCCCAAGAGTTAATAGACAAACAACAAGAAATAGTAATACTTTCACGGGTTTCATTCAACAAATAATATTCTTTTTTGCAAAAGTAACGAAATATGAAAGTGTTTTATGATAGGGGATTAGATTTTTTTTAACATAATGACTGATAAAAAACTGTCATGCACAAGATTGGATCGAAATAATTAGCAATGATAATGCATCAAAGAATATGAATCGTGTAAGTTAAAATGTGAATTATGTAATATTCAAGATCGCTTTAAATTTAATATTTGTATTCTTATTAACAAGCATGTTTTATCATCTATTTTACCATGGGAAAGTATAGTATACCTCTCAATCAAATTGACTTCAAGGATAAAGTTCGGGAAAATGGGCTTGCATCTGCTTTAGAAGTCAATGCTATTTTAGAAAAAAATCTAGATTTAAATTGTGCCAACGATAAATTAAAAAGACAAATGCACTTATTGGTCTTCGCCAATCAAATTAATCGCAGTATTATTAGTGTTCAAAACAAAATAGAATTAATTAAG
>CAIKXD010000389.1 GCA_903831265.1 uncultured Bacteroidota bacterium | reverse complement strand
ATAATTCTGTCTACTTTTCCTGTTTGCATAACTATATCCACATCTTCCAAGCTCCTTGTTTCAACCTCAATTTTCAAACCTGGTTTTTTGGTTTGCACATAGGTAAAGGCTTTTTCAATTGCATTTTTAATACCACCGCAATAATCAATATGATTGTCTTTCAACATAATCATATCGTATAACCCAATTCTATGATTAACGGCTCCTCCTATACGAACTGCCTCTTTTTCTAAAGCCCTGAAATTAGGAGTGGTTTTGCGTGTGTCCAACAATTTTGTTTTATACCCCTCTAGCTTATTTACATACCTATTTGTAAGGGTTGCAATACCACTCATACGCTGCATGCAATTTAGAACCAATCTTTCGCACTGCAAGATAGTATGCACTGAGGCATTTACTTCAAAAGCATGCTCCCCAAAAATCATAGGATCTCCGTCCTTTTTCCTTGCCATAAATTCAACTTCCGGCTCCATAATACGAAAGATCTTTTCTGCGACTTCTACACCTGCCAATATGCCTTCCTGCTTAATTTTAAGAACAGCTTTTCCTTTTGATTCGGGATCGATTGTAGAAAGCGTCGAATGATCCCCGTCTCCAATATCTTCTGCAAGCGCATTTTTAATCAATAAATGAATTTGTTCTTCCTTATTCATAATAACAAAGCTAAGTAAGGAAAATGTTTTTTCAGGCAATAAAAAAGCTCCTATATGGGAGCTAATTATTTAAAGGACTAAAATTTACTCAATTTCAAACCTTATCTCCTGCAGAAACTGCTTATCGCCCCTCTGCTTCATAAAAACGGTGGTACGGTAAGTGCTATTTTTAGTAACCAGTTTACCTATGAAATACTGAGAACCAGCGTTATCACCTTTATGAATAACAGAAAAGGCTTTTACCGGATTATTATTAAAAAAATCCCGGAGAATTACTTCTGCCTGACTTTTACTATAACTATTGCTTTTTTCAGGCAAAGTAATATCTACAGTATTATCAAAATATTTTGCCACCTGAGCTGCATTACCAGATTTTAAGGCAGCTACAACTTCTTCGATGCCAACTAATGAGCTAAAAGATAGCATTACTGTTGATACTAATAAAAGTGTAAATATTTTTTTCATTGTTGCAATTTTTATAACCTCTATTTGACCAAAAACGTGCCAATAAAACTAAATATTATTCCATTTAAGAATAATTTATCTGTTTTCAGTTATTAAAGGTTGGGTATATTTCTCAATTAAGTAGCTTTACAACATGGAAAATAAGAAAATTATTTTGGTAATAATGGACGGATGGGGATTAGGGAAAGTAAAAAGTAGCGATGCTATTCAAAATGCCCACGTTCCATTTGTAACTTCTCTTTACAACAAATATCCTAACAGTACGCTAAAAACTTGTGGAGTTGATGTTGGTTTGCCCGAAGGTCAGATGGGAAACAGCGAAGTAGGCCACCTTAACCTAGGAGCTGGCAGAGTAGTTTATCAAGAACTGGAAAGGATTAATGTAGCTATCCGGGATAAAAGTTTTTTCCAAAACCCAACTCTTTTAGCATCCATTAAGTATTGCAAAAAAAATAATAAGACCCTCCATCTTATCGGGCTGGTAAGT
>CAIKXD010000388.1 GCA_903831265.1 uncultured Bacteroidota bacterium | reverse complement strand
GCTTTCTTTAGAAATTCTTGTTCTTCGCGCTGTTTTTTTTCAATAACTTCTAATCTTTTTATTCCTAAGTTTTCGCCTTGCCATTTTTTGTAAGCATTTTCAATACTATAATATTTTGCAGCATACTTAATTCTTATGGTATCATTACCACGCATATATCCATCTAACACTTCCAGTTTTTTTGCGCGCAATTTAATTTTTACTGGGTTAGATTCTTCCTTAATCATTTTAACAGCATGCGATGATAAATATTCATTTGTTCGACCTGGAAAACCATAAACCATTGTAAAATCTCCTTCCTTTATATCAGTTAAAGAGATGGTAAAATGATAGCGAGGTTTAAATGGCACATTGTCTAAACTATAAGCAGCTGGCTTATTTTCTTTGTTGGCATAAATTCTAAATAATGAAAAATCACCACTATGTCGCGGCCACATCCAGTTATCAGTATCGCTACCAAATTTGGCAATGCTTGAGGGTGGCGCACCAACTAATCTTACATCATTAAAAGTTTCGGTAATAAAAAGATAAAATTGATTTCCACTATAAAATGATTTTACCAAAGCACCATAATGCGTACCTTCTTTAGCTTTAAGTTCTATTTCACTAATTTTTTCTTGTAGCAACTTCTCTCTTTGCGAATCGCTGGCTGCATCTTTAATGGCATTATTAATTTGCATAGTTACATCCTCCATGCTTATAATAAAGGTAACTGATAAGCCAGGATTGGGTAATTCTTCGGCTTTACTTTTTGCCCAAAAACCTTCAGTAAGATAATCTTTAGCCACAGAGCTATGCTGCTGTATTTGACTAAAACCACAATGATGGTTGGTCATCAATAACCCTTCATTTGAAATGATTTCTCCGGTACAACCTGCCCCAAAAAGTACGATGCCATCCTTTAAGCTTGTTTTATTTACACTATAAATATCTTCGGCACTAAGCTTACATCCTTTACTTTGCATATCGGCTTCGTTGAGGCTTTTTAAAAGCATAGGCAACCACATTCCTTCTTCGGCTTTACTACTATTTAAAAAGCAAATACCAACAATTAAAGCAATATATTTTTTCATATCTAAGTGTATTAATTAATTAATTTCAATGTATCTTTGAGAAATAAATGTTACAAAAATGAACTTTATTTTTAAAATAGTAATTTCAACCTTGGCCATTTTGGTCACAGCAAATATTCTTACAGGAGTGCACTTAGATGGACCAGTAACTGCTATAATATTGGCTGCAACACTGGCTTTTTTAAATGCAATTGTTAAACCTTTAATGATTATTCTTACTATTCCTATCACCATTTTTACTTTGGGATTTTTTTTAATTTTCATTAATGCATTTATCATCCTCTTTGCATCTTATATTGTAGATGGATTTAAAGTTGATGGATTTTGGTGGGCATTTATTTTTGGGATTATTCTTTCTATTGTAACTTCAATTTTTGAAGCAATAGGCCGACCAAAAAGCGAAAAAGAGGAGCAATAGCTTGTTTGCATAGTTTTTATTAAAAGTATTCAACATTGCAATATTACTACTTTTATTGGCTTAACTTTGATGTATAATTTTTTACTATGAGATTTGCTGCTATTGATGTAGGTTCAAATGCTGTTAGATTGCTTTTTTGTAATGTGTTTATTAAACCTGATGGCGAAACCGTTTTTAAAAAGGCAAGTTTAATACGCGTTCCAATAAGATTAGGTGAAGATGCTTTCAGCAATCAATATATCACTAAAGATAAAGAAAACAAATTGGTTAATACCATGATTGCCTTTAAACATCTTATATCGGTGCATGATGTTATTTCATATAGAGCTTGTGCAACCTCAGCCATGCGCGAAGCGCTCAATGGTGATCAAATAGTGAAACACATTTATAATGAATCGGGTATTAATCTTGAAATTATTGACGGTAAAAAAGAAGCTGAAATAATTTATTCAAATCATATTGCCGAACAATTATCAAATAAAAGACCTTACCTTTATATAGATGTAGGTGGCGGAAGCACCGAGTTAACTTTGTTTGACGAAGGTAAAATTATTGATTCTATTTCTTTTAACATAGGCACACTAAGAATTCTTCAAAATAAAATTTCAAAAAACACCTGGAACGAATTAAAAGATTGGATTTACAAAGTAACCAGCAAATATGCAAACATTGGTGGCATTGGCTCTGGTGGCAATATTAATAAGTTAGTAAATCTGGCAAAGAAAAAGGAGGAGCGTCAAATATCCTATACCAAACTAAAGGAAATTTTTGCTCAACTTAGCTTATATACTTTAGAAGAAAGAATTACTATTTTAGGATTAAACCCCGATAGAGCCGATGTAATTATTCCTGCCACCGATATATTTTTATTTGTAATGAAACATGCCCATATTGATAAAATTATGGTGCCACAAATTGGACTGTCGGATGGAATTATACATTTATTGTATGAAGATTTTTTGAGAAACAGTAATTTATCTACAAAAATAGCTGGCTTTGAGTAACAATTAACTTTGTTTTTAACCTCTGTATTTTAAATTCTTTTAATGAAGTATAGCAATGAAAGGCTGTTTAATTATTATTATCTCAACACTCTTTAGTTCCCAGATAAAATCGCAAACAATTGCATATTCGCCTAAAGCACCTAAAATTTTACTGAAAAGCATTATTGGAACCTGGGCCGCAAAAGATACCACATTAGCTTTAATTAGTTTTGTGCGTTTAAGTGATAACTATGTTCAAATAGAAGGAATTAAACATGGTGTTGGAAACTATGGCTTTATTGTCGAAAATGATAGTGTAAAGGCAAATGGTATTGCAATTAATTGGCCCCCTTATTATTGCTTATTGAACCTCGAAAACAGTAATTTATTACGTATAGATTTCTATCTTTTCCATTCAAATGCAAAAACTAGTAAATCATATACAAGACCATGAGTAAAAATACTATTTTCGGGAGACATTTATTAATCATATTGCTCTCTCTCTGTATTGTTTTTAATGCTTTTGCCGATTTAAAATATAATCCTATTCGTATTGAAATAAGTACTAACAAGGATAGTTATTATGAGGGCGAAAAAATTACTTTTTATATAACAATCACCAATACAGATAAAGAAAAAAGTTATCCAGTGCTCTTACCACACACTCAAAATACTGGGCAAAAATTATTTTATCTGAATTTATATGATAAAGCCAACAATACAATGATACTGAGAGCTACAGAAGATCGGATGTTAAAAATGTTGGTGCACGATACGGGCAAAGTAAAAATAACTTATCTAAATCCTTTAGAAAAAATAGTGATTCCAATATATATCAACAATTTCGAAAACAATGACAACTATCACATCCAAAATAGTGCGCACCATAGTTTTGGTGTTCCTGTTTTTGCAGGTGTTTATAAAATTAATGTAACGTATAATCCTAAAGGCATTGCTTTGGGAGATAGCATTTATAACTATCATAATGATAATGATACAGCGTTGCCCAACAATGGAAAATTAGCCATGGAAGAAAATGGTTTACAAAGTAACATGCTTCCACTAAAAGTAAAAAGAAGTGCAGATACACTGGTTAAAATTGAAGGCAGATCATATTTTATTAAATCTGATGGCCACAGATTTTACTATTTAAGTAAGCAGGTATCACAAATTGTAACCGACACCAGTTGCCATCATATTACTAATTTACCAACAGATAGTTGCTCCCTTAAAAATGAGTATTTCTACAGTCATTTCAGCGATTTGTATGCCGAAGCCATTTTAAGGTTTGAGGATGGCGACATTAAGGAATATAGGAAATACAAAGATGAATGTCCTGATTATTTATATACAGAAGTATACAATGATTTGAAGCAAAAAACGCTGTACGCATTACAAATGCATGACAAACAATTTTACAAGATTTCATTTCACCAGCCGGGCAACAAAACAAATCAAGAAAGCTATTGTAAAAGTAATGGTACAAAATGTAATATCACAACTTATATTTACCATAAGGATGGTACATTTTTAAGAAAAGAAATTACCCAAACGGAACCATGTATCGAAGTGGAGCTTGATGGAAAGAAAAGGAGCTTTAAAAAAATGACAATGGAGGCCGATTAATATTTTAAAATACTTTGCGCCTCGTTTCCACAATTAAAGAGTAAATCAAAAATACTGAGGTTAGCTAAAAATCCTAATTTGTTTTCAAACACCTGATGATAATTACTAGCAGATTGTTTTTTCCAATCGGCATTTCTATAATCATGCGTATTTTCATACTCTTTTTGATAAGCTAAAGTGCTTTCAAAAGCTTTGTTTACTTTCAACCATTTTAATAATTGTTGATGTATAATTTGATTCCATTCCAATAAACTTTCTGGTTGTAATTTATAAAGTGCTTCAAGTTCATCAATATAAAACTCAAAAAATGGTGATGATTTATAAGCGGTGGCTAAGGTCTTTAGGTGTTGTCTTTGCCAATCTGACTTATAGCAAATACGCACCTCAGCCACAGGCATATTATTTCTCCTTTCGCTCAATGGAACAGTTAAAATAAGTATACCATTAGCTGTGGCAATTTCACATCTATTACGAATAGTTTGTTTAATATAATGTTCATGTTTCTCCAGGATATTTACTTCGCTCCGCAGATAGGCTTTGTAATAACCAATTGGTGCAGCAAAGGAGGTGCAAAAGATACTTTTCATGATGCAAAAATATTTATTTACTTCAATTGTGTCAATTATAATGCAATGCCTAAACTAGTTTTTTTACTAAATTTGTTCATCAATCAAATTAACAATGAAAAATAGTTTAATCTTTTTTGCCACAATAGTTATCGGTCTTAGCCTACCCGCACAGAAAAAAGTATATATATGCACCGATCCTAAAAGTCAGGTTTATCATTATGAAGAATTATGCAAGGAACTAGAAAAATGCAAGTTTGAGATAAAACAAATTAAAGAAAATGAAGCCAACGACCAAGAAAAAAGATTATGCAAGTTGTGTAAGGAAAACCAAAAGAAAAAAGATAGCGAGTAATTAAAGAACAGCAACTTTAATATAAAATCAATTACTATTTTTTCTGGCAATCATTTTATTTTCTTTGATTTCTAACAGCCAACTTTCATCAAAAATATCATGTAAATATCTGCTAAAAAAACGCATTCTAATGTTGCTTGTTTTCTCACTTTCATTATCTCTCGAAACACCTGCAAATTCAACCAACTTTAAGTGATTTTTTGTAGCGATATAATGTTTCACAATTTTAATCACAGTGGCTATCACCTTATATTGATCATGTTGTTTAGTTTCGCTGTATTCCTCGCCTTCAAACTCTTCGTTAATTACACCAAAAACAACAGTTACATGTAAAGGATTGCTTTCTCTGCGACCAAACATAACTTCATATTGAATGCCATTTTTTGTAGTAAAGTTATATAATCCATTTTCTCCAAAATCGGGATATAAAATAGGATAAGGTATTATAGGCATATTAAAAGTTAAATGTGGTGGATAGTTTTTTTAAATTTCCTTTTTTGTCAATAATCGTAACTTCAAAAATATGTTCAGCCTCATTT
>CAIKXD010000387.1 GCA_903831265.1 uncultured Bacteroidota bacterium | reverse complement strand
GGTAGAAGACCCAGCTGCGACTGAAGTAGCGGGGGCAGAAAGTACACTAAATTCTGAAGCATTGACTCCTCCAATAGTAACATTGGAAATGTTCAAAGGGGTATTACCGGTATTTTGAATTGTAAAGGTTCTTGTTAATGGAGTAAAAAGGAAGTTTCCAAAAATAGTATGGTCATCCAATGATGGTGTAAGGTCTCCAATTGAAATACAATTTCCGTTTCCGGTAATATTGATGTTAGAAAAAATATTGTTGCAACTGCCTGTTAATGACGGCCCAGGGGTGACCCAATTAGAGCTAGACCCGGTAAGTAAAAAATTCTCCATAATACCATTACTCGGAATACACTTATCCTGTACATCAGCTAAAGTGTTAACGGATGCATTGCTACCACCGGCAAGACCCTGGTTAAAATTATAGTAAGCTAGTAAACCTGTTTCATCTCCGGTCAACTCACAATTCTTGCTATTATTTATTTGTGTTAATGTTCGGGCATAATTCCAGCATCTCATTTCATCCATTTGCCCAGTAAAGTAATTGCCTCCAGAGAAAAAACTCAGGAATAAAATTGTTTCCGTATAAGCAGGTGCAGCGGTAGTAGTTCCAACAAGAATGCCATCCTTGTATAAGTTCATTTCGCCGGTATTGTTGTGATATGTAACTGCAATATGATACCAGGTATCGGCTACAAGAGAGATGGGGTCCTGTACGTTCGTGTATCCGCTTCCAGAATGCCCTGCTGTAAGTTTTCCGTTATTCAAGTACAATGCAGTGGTATTGCCTGAAAAAATATTGGGAAATCCTGCTAGAGCAGCAGCTGCTGGTTTAATCCACATTTCTTTAGTATAACTATCGCTTATTACAAATGGAAGTATAACCCTATTGCTATTGGTTGCATCAAAATCCAGCGCCTGTCCTGTTTGGGTTTTTCCGGTTGAGGTTGTCAGAAATAAGCCAAGGGCAAGGATTAATTTAATTACAACATTATTTCCAGCATATAATGTAGTTAGCAGGTTTATTTTCATAATAAGGCGGTTAGTTTACAAAAGGTAAAAAATGATAAAAATGTACGGTTAACAGGAGATATTAGGAAGGGTGATTTTGGAGAGGATAGGAGCCTGATACTTAGGGTAATTTAAAAGTAAGTAAAATTGTTAAGATGAGCAAGTTTTAGACTTTTCTAACTATACATATATCATTGCCTATTGCCATTTTTTGGCGCTGTTTTATGTCGATAAAGCTTTAAGGTAAAAAACTTATATTGAGGATTATTAATAAAACAATAAAAATATAGGTATGAAAAAATTATTACTGTTCGTAGCATTAACCGTTTTATTTTTTGAAGGAAAGGCACAGGACGAATCAGACATTCGTGGATTTAGGATAGGAGCCGGAACTACGCTTGCATTACCCATAAGTAATTTGGATGGCACTTCTATAGGATATGGAGTGGATGTTTTAGCGCATTATGGTTTATCTGATAATGTAGCAGTAACGCTGGATGCGGGTTATATGGTATTGTTGGGAAAGGCTGGTGTTGGATCATCGAATCTATTTCCCCTTAGAGCCGGGATACGTTATTTTCCTATTTCAAGATTATTCTTAGGGGCGAAAGCGGGTATCGGTATTTTATCAGTTGCGGGAACTAGTATCACTACAACCGCCTATTCTGTTGGAGCCGGTTTTATGATTAGTTCAAAATTTGATGTAGGGGTTGCATACGAAGGGTATAGCAAAAATGGTTCTTTTGGTTATATTGGATTACGTCTTGGTAGAACGTTTTAATACAGTAGAACTGGGTTTTAGATATTTTTAATTAGTATAAGTTCTGCACAGCTGTGCAAAACTTATACTTGCAATTTAGCTGTTGGTTTGCAAGCTTGCTGTTATTTTTTTAACAAAAAAAAACAGTTATGAAAAAAATTATTTTGTTTGTAGTCATTGTGTTGATTATTACAGCCCCTTCTTTTGCGCAGACCGAAAAAGGGAATTGGTTGATGGGAGGTTCCGGTGAATTTTCTTCACAAAAAACAGGCGATTT
>CAIKXD010000386.1 GCA_903831265.1 uncultured Bacteroidota bacterium | reverse complement strand
GCTGTATAAATCCAATCTTTATCAAACCCTTCAAGCATATAGGCATATTTACATTTTAGTGGGTTTATATAGTTAAGTAAAATAAAATCAAACTTTAAGTTGTTTTCTGAATGTGGTAGTTTTAGTTTATAAGGATTGTTTAATTCTACTTTGTAGTTTGAATTGATACCATTGATAAAAATATTTTGAATAACAACAGGTTCAATGAATTTATCCTGACTCATATATTTAGGTGAAAATTCAGATACGCCATTAATGCCGCCAAAATACATTACTGCTTTATCATCCACATAAGAAGCATGTTCTGCAAATTCGTAATCTTGAATACCGTCGTTTATATCATATTGAATTATTTCATTTGTTAATTTATTAAATTTAACCAACCCTCTATTTGTTCCTAGCCACAAATTGCCAATTTTATCACTTTGTATAGATTGTATTAAGTTGCTTGGAAAACCATTTTGATTAGAATAAGTTTTAATGTTGAAAATTTTACCAGAAGCATTCGTTTGATAATTTATAAGGCCATTTCTCGTACCTATCCAATAATTATTAGCACTATCTAAATATATGTCGCAGATGTATTTGCTGATTGTTTTATCTTTAAATTCTTGATTTATAGAAATAAATTTCGATACATTATCATTATTATCTAATTCAACCTTAACCAAGCCACTCATTTCTAACCCAACCCAAATACAGTTTAGTTTTAAATCGAATTTAACGCAACGAACAGTGTTTTGGAATTGATAATCCTGTAATAATTTATTTTCATAATTCGCTATTTGAGAAATATTATAATCATCCGTTAGAACAAAACTTAATAACTTTTTACTCGTACCAATCCAATATTTTTTTGATTTATTACATATAGAAAAAATAGTGCCTTGTATACCATTGCCTAAAAATTGTTTTTCTGCGGTAATATTTTCTTTGTCGTAAGTAATTAAATACAATCCATCAGAAGTGCCCGCCAAAAAATGCTTTTTATCAATTTCTGATAGTGCAAAAATCGAAAGATTTTTAAGCAGAAACTTTGTATTTTTTTGCTTTTCTAGGTCATAAATATATAAGCCTTCAAAAAGTGTTCCTAACCATAATCTGTTATAGGTATCCTTTGTGATAGTACGTATATAGTTGTTAGGCGAAATAACAGACAAGTTATTCGCATCATATGTAATTTGATAATTCTTAAACTTAATGCCTGCACTATTTTTATAAAAAATACCACTTCCCAAAGAACCTAACCATAATGTGTTATCACGAGATTGATAAATACTTTTGATTTTATTACTAGGAATTTCAGATTCACTTATTTTGACAGGTATGAAATTATTTTTTTCTAAGCCTTCTTTTGGTATAACAAATACACCATTGCCTCGTGTTGTTACCCACAAATTCTTTTTCTCATCCTGTAAAATATCTGTTATTCTGGCAAATGAAATATTTGGGTTTTTAGTAGATACTTTTAGAGTTGTATACAATCCTTTGCTTTCTTTTATTTGAAAAAGGCCATGATTGGCTGTGCCGGCCCATAAATTTGAATAATTATCTTTATATAATACGGTTACTTCTATTTCTGAAATGTTATCTGGTACAATTTCATCTATAACCAATAACTTTTTATCAACTATTTTAGTGATAACAATATGATTATTGGCAACTAATAAGTAGTTACCGTATATGTCTTTCTTGTAAACCTTTATCGCTTCCAGCTTTATTGTTGTTTGCATTTTGCAATTAACACTTTCAGCACAAATCTTTTTTGCTATTGCATCCGTAAAAAGGCTTTTGCCAGTATTAATTGCCCACAATCCATCTTTGCTACTAGCTAGAATTTTCCCATCAATTAATTTCATTGAAAGAATAGTATGTGTGAAAACACTTTCCCTAGGGCTGTATTTATTAAGATTGTAAAACTTTTCTGTAACTGGGTTAAATACTGAGATCCCTTCAAGTGTAGCTATCCATATATTTCCGACAGAATCTTGTAAAATAGACTGTATGGTATTGCCACATAAATCGTTATACGAATCTCCTCTGTAAAAAGTCTTAAATGTAAAGCCATCGTACCTGTTTAGCCCGTAGTGTGTGCCAAACCACATATAGCCATCTTTATCTTGAAAAATGGCATTAATGCCATTTTGAGATAAGCCCTGCTTATTATCAATTTTTTTAAAATATTGATTTGATT
>CAIKXD010000385.1 GCA_903831265.1 uncultured Bacteroidota bacterium | reverse complement strand
TTTTTTATTTTGTTGCGCTGAAAGAAAATAACAATAGAAAAAATGAGGAACAAAGAGAAACCAACAATAAATAAGTTTCTGACAAGAATTTGGCGCTCCAATTGCTTTTTGGAAATCTCCTCTTTTTTGTTGTTAATTTCATTAATATTAGCGAGTTCAATGCGGTTATTTACGGTTTGTTTTTCAATGAGTGTATTAATTTCTTCCTGGCTTGTTGAATCGTTTATTGCTGACAATAGTTGATATCCTTCAACCGCCTCTTTTAGCATTCCTGCTTCGTAAAATACTTTAGGGTAGCGACTTAAAACATAGTCGCGATATTCCTTAATCTTAAGATGATTGGGAGAGTATATAGCAAGATAGGCCAATGCAGCGGCCTTTTTATTTTCTTTTAAAATTGAAAGTATATTGATTAGCTCCACCAGCTCATCAGCGTCTAAATAAGCCTTCTTTTCAGCTATGTAAACATTACTTTCAGATTGCTTTGATTCAAACATAATCGGATGATTCATAAAGTAAAGCGCACTATCTCTATTGCCTAAATGAGCATAAGAATTTGCCATATAACTATATAATTTTCTTACGTAATTTTTGTTAGCATCATCCTCAATTTTAAATTCGGAAGTAATTTTATTAAAAGCGCGCTTTGTAACCCCGATTGCTTTTGACCATTCTTTTAGGCGTATGAGCGCCATGGTATTCACTTTATAATCATCAAATATATTTGCTTCCTGCTTAGGATATTTTTCATAATAGGCAATGCGCTTTCCTCCTAAAACTTGAGCTTCTTGAATAAGTGCAGGACTATTTTTAATGCATCCATACATATATAATTTCCAAACAAGGAAACTGCAATAAAACATTTGATGGGCATATGACATGTTTTTGCATTGCAATTTATAACGTAAACGCATATATTTTAGCGCATCATCGAGCATGTTTGACTCCTCATAAATAGTAACAAACAAATTACAAATATTGATAAGAAGCACATCGTTTTTCAAAAGCTTGTACTTTTTTTCAAAGGTGTTGGCACAATAAATTGCCTTTCCTATTTGTTTTAATTGAAGATACTTTTTGCAATCAACATAACAGATAAAATATTCGTCTCTTATCGATATTTCTTCTCTTTTTTGGGATTCAAGTATTTTTTTTACCTGCTCCCACTCTTGAAATGATACAACTTGAGTCCCCAATTTGGGATCTCCCCTGAGCTTCAATACTAGATCATCCAGATAAATTGTATCATTCAATATTGAAGATTTATTTGCATTGACCCTTTCAGTTTGCGCAAATGAAAAGTTTGAAGCAATGAAAAATATAGAGATAATTAAAAGCGCTTTTTTCAAGATAATAATATGTTATCGATGATAATATTTATTGAGTAGATAAATTAGTTCAAAATTACTTTAATAAATCAAAATTACTTTAATAAATAAGAGATTAATGACAAGTTGCATGCTCTTTTTTTTTGAACTTTTTATAACCATCTATAATTCCATTGAGCAAACATATAATACCAATTGTATTTATTAAATAGCCTAAAGCTGTTTAATAAATTTACAATGGTTAATGCCGATACAACTTGAAACTAGTACAATAAGGCTTGGCCGCAATTGGACTAAATTGAAAGTGTAATCGGTATAAATTTCCTCCCTGCAAAAGCCTGTTTAAATTTTGAGCAAAAAAAAAGCCTGCAACATTGCTGCTGCAGGCAATCAAACAAACAAACAAAACTATTTACTTTCTTTTACTTCTTCAAAGTCAACATCAGTTGCTTCTCCATTTCCCGAAGGATTTGCATTTTGATTTGCATTGGCATCAGCACCTTGCTCACCACCCGCTTTGTACATATCTTCAGAAGCAGCTTGCCATGCAGCATTTAAGCGTTCCATAGCACTATCAATCCCTGAAATATTTCTTTCAGCATGCGCAGCTTTTAATTCTGTAAAGCTTGATTCAATTGCTTGTTTTTTATCGGCAGGAATCTTATCGCCAAACTCTTTCAGTTGCTTCTCTGTTTGAAAAACTAAAGCATCGGCTGCATTAATTTTATCAGCTTCCTCTTTTGCTTTGCGATCACTTTCAGCATTGGCTTCAGCTTCTGCTTTCATTTTCTTGATATCATCATCGCTTAATCCAGATGATGCTTCAATTCTTATTTGCTGCGATTTACCTGTTGCCTTATCTTTTGCAGATACATGTAAAATTCCATTTGCATCAATATCAAAAGTTACCTCAATTTGTGGAACACCTCTAGGTGCAGGTGGCAAACCATCTAAATGAAATCTTCCAATAGTACGATTTTGATTAGCCATCGGACGTTCACCTTGTAAAATGTGTATTTCTACTGAAGGTTGACTATCGCTGGCAGTACTAAATGTTTCACTCTTTTTAGCTGGTATAGTTGTATTTGATTCAATCAACTTAGTCATCACTCCGCCCATTGTTTCGATACCTAAACTTAACGGGGTAACATCTAACAACAATACATCTTTTACCTCACCAGTTAATACACCACCTTGAATAGCTGCTCCAACTGCTACAACCTCATCAGGGTTTACTCCTTTTGAAGGTGCCTTTCCAAAAAACTTTTCTACTGCTTCTTGAACTGCAGGAATTCTTGTAGAACCGCCTACTAAGATTACTTCATTAATATCATTTACAGTTAATCCTGCATTTTTTAACGCCGATTTACAAGGCTCGATTGTTCTCTTAACTAAATCATCAACCAACTGCTCAAATTTAGCTTTGCTTAAACTTCTTACTAAATGCTTTGGAATACCATCAACTGGCATAATGTAAGGCAAATTAATTTCGCTTGATGATGTGCTTGATAATTCAATTTTAGCTTTCTCTGCCGCCTCTTTCAATCGCTGCAATGCCATTGGATCTTTACTAATATCTAATCCACCATTTTCATTCTTAAATTCTTGAACCAACCAATCAATAATTTTTTGGTCAAAATCATCACCACCTAAGTGTGTATCACCATCAGTTGCTTTTACTTCAAAAACACCATCGCCAAGTTCAAGTACCGAAACATCATGTGTTCCACCACCGCAGTCAAACACAACAATTTTCATGTCGATGTTTTTCTTATCTAAACCATAAGCTAAAGCTGCAGCAGTTGGCTCATTAATAATTCTTTTTACATTTAAACCTGCAATTTCGCCAGCTTCTTTTGTAGCCTGACGCTGAGCATCGTTAAAATAAGCTGGAACTGTAATTACTGCATCAGTAACTGTTGTACCTAAATAATCTTCGGCTGTTTTCTTCATTTTTTGAAGAATTATGGCAGAAATTTCTTGTGGCGTGTACAATCTGCCATCTATGTCAACTCTAGGCGTGTTATTGTCACCTTTTTTTACTTTATATGGCACGCGGCCTGCCTCATTTGTCACCTTGTCAAACGATTCGCCCATAAAACGCTTAATTGAATAAACAGTTTTTGTTGGATTTGTGATCGCTTGGCGCTTTGCTGGATCACCAACTTTACGCTCACCATTTTCTACAAAAGCCACAACCGATGGTGTGGTTCTTTTGCCTTCGCTATTAGGTATTACTACCGGTTCATTACCTTCCATTACTGAAACGCAAGAGTTGGTTGTACCTAAGTCTATTCCTATAATTTTACCCATGATTTATTTTGTTTTTTAATTAGTTACTATTGTTTAACGTTTGCCAATTGTCAATGATTATGCCATAACTAAAACCTGGTAAAAGAGGTGAAAATGTGACATAAATAAAAAAGCCAATCTGCTATCTTAGCAAATTGGCTGACAAAAAGACATTTTTTATAGCGCTTAAGGTTTTATAAATCCAAGGTCATTGGTATATTTACCATTAGCGAGTTCAGTTAAGCTGAAAGAACTAAATGGTTTTGGATCGCCAGAAGTAGTTATGCGTGTACTAAAGATACCAATTCCGTTCTCGATATTGGTATAGATAGGTTTTTCTTGAAAATTACTAGAATAAGGAGCATTTAAATCTCTATATATCTGAAATTCTTCTCCTGCTGCCGTTACAAATATTTGTCCTCTCCAACCAATTCTTTTCATTGTATTATCACTAAAATATTGAGATTTCAAAGATTTTAAGAAGGTGTAAAAATCTTCTCCATTAATTTTCTTTTCCATTTCGTTTCCACCATTTGTATTTGATTCATACTGCGGGCTAAACGACCAATCAACATATTTTAAAACAGTATCATTTACATTTTTAAATTCTTTGTAATGAAATCTAAAAGTTAAGGCATAAATTTTTCCGTTGGTTTGACTTGTCCATCGCATGGTATTATTGGTAGTGTATTTATTATTGGTGCCAAAAAAACTGAACACACTTGAACCACTTTCAACCTGTATTTTTTTAATAACATTAGTGCTCGCTTCTGCCTTATAACCAGTTTTTTTGTTTTCAACTTTAAGTTTATAGCTTACCTCACTCTCCAATAATTCTTTAGTGTAATAAATTATATTGTTTTGTTTTGAGAAATTACCCGTTTGTCCATCAAGTAAAACTGTGTCTTTAAATGTTGTGTCTTTAAGTGTAATGCTACCTATAAAATTTGTTCCATTGTATTTTTCCAGATAAATATTCATATCGTCTGGATTAAAGTTACTAGAATCAGGGTTTTGTGCCATAGCGTAAGCATCACCTTGTCCTAAAAACACTTTATTTATTTTTATGTATTGAATAGGTTGTGAAACGTCTAACAAGCCATATATAACAGCTGTTTCACGATAAGGAGCAATTACATCAACATCCGTTTTACAAGCATTAAATATACTTGCAATGGCAATAACAATTATTGTAAAATATTTTAACTTCATAGTATTTTTAAAGTGCCAAAGATAATAAATTAATGAAACTCAGTATTATCGATCAAATAAATCAAAGCCGCCATAGCAGCCGCTCCTAGTTCTAATTCTCTTTTATTAACTTTATCGAAGGTATCATCTGCGGTATGATGATAATCGAAATAACGTTGCGAATCCGGAATAAGTTCAGCTGTTGGTATACCTTGTTCAACCAACGGAGTAATATCAGGACCGCCTCCTTTTCCATCAAAATCATAGAGATCGTAAGGCAAAAGCAGGGGCTTATAATTTTGCACCGAATTCATAAACCATTTTGGCGCCTCAAAACTAAATCCGCGCGGACTAAAACCACCAGCATCAGATTCAATGGCGGCAATATGGGTTTCTTTTTTTAATTTAGCTTGTCTTGCGTATTCTTTGCCTCCTCTTAATCCGTTTTCTTCATTCATAAAAAGCACCACTCTAATACTGTGTTTGGGTTGATAGCCTATGGCTTTAAAAATACGAATAACTTCCATGCTCTGCACACAACCAGCTCCATCATCGTGAGCCCCGCTTCCATTGTCCCATGCATCTAAATGTCCGCCAACTAAAATGTATTCATTTGGCTGCTCACTTCCTTTAAACTCTCCAATAACATTATAAGATTGAGCATCTGGCAGTGTTTGGCAGTTTGTTTTAATAAAGACCCTCGCAGTTTTATTACTCCTAATTAAAGCACTTAGTGCTTCAGCTCCTTCTGTGCTAATAGCAACAGCGGGTATCTTGGGCAAACTATCAATATAAGACATTGAACCGGTATGAGGAAACTTATCTATTTTTAAACCCATTGATCTTGTAACAGTGGCCAAAGCACCATATTTAGAGGCATTCATAGCTCCTGCCCATCGCTGATTTACTGCTTTACCATAGGCATTAAAAGTATGAATATGCGTTGGCTCCATTGGTCTGTTATAAAACACAATTTTACCTTTAATTTTTTCAGCTCCTAATTTTTCAAGTTCTTCAAAATTCATCACCTCAATAACTTCTGCTTCAATACCATCAATAGGTGTAGCTACTGATCCGCCTAATGCACAAATTTGCGTTTCTAACTTAGCACCTGTTTTTGTATTTATAATAAAAGCTTGCTCCTTATTTCCTCTTACCCAATGTGGCACTGTAACTGGCTGCAATTCTACACGATCTAACTTTAAACCCTCCATCACTGCTTTTCCCCAATCCACAGCCTTAGCTGCCTCTGGCGAACCACTTAATCGCCCTCCGATATTTGAGCACAGGTAGGCTAAATTTTGATAGCATTCGCTTTTGGTTAGCACTTCATTATAAATTTTACGAATCATCAACGAATCTGCGTTCTGAGCTTTAATGATGAAACTCAACAATAAAAACGAGAGTGTCAAAAGTTGTTTTTTATTGATCATGATAATATTTTTAAAAATGCGTTCCATAAGTTGTCTTCAGGCGGTTTTGCCTCAATATTAATTATTTCTTTTTTAACGGGATGCATAAAATTTACACTGCGAGCATGTAAATGTATAGATGCGTTATCATTGGTTCTATCAAAACCATATTTCACATCCCCTTTTATAGGGCAGCCCATGGCAGTGAGTTGAGCTCTTATTTGATGATGTCTTCCGGTATGTGGATTAATTTCTAACAAAAAGTACTTTTCGGAGCTAGCAATAACTTTATATTCGAGCACACTAGGCAAACTATTTTTTACGTGATTGATGTGCGCTTTTGATTTATTTCTAACTTCATCTTTCAATAAAAAGTGCTCCAGTTTACCTGCTGTTTGCGGTGGTTTGTTCTTTACAACTGCCCAATAGGTTTTTGTAATTTCTTTTTTTTGAAACATCTCATTTAAACGCGCCAATGCTTTACTTGTTTTCGCAAAAAGCACAATACCACTAACAGGTCGGTCTATACGATGTACTGTTCCTAAAAAAACCTCACCAGGCTTATTTGCAGTATACTTAACGTATTGTTTTACGAAATCGCTTAAGGGTGCATCTCCTGTTTTATCACCTTGCACAATATCTCCTGGCTTTTTATTAATGGCAATAATATGATTGTCTTCATACAACACTTCGGGAAAATTTTCCATTTGAAAAAAGAAAAACTAGAGTTTATTAATAAGAATTTTCTTTATAACAGCTTGTTTTTCCGATAACGTTAAAGCAACAAAATAAATCCCATTGCTTAATGCTCCACAATCGAATATTGCCTTGGATGTGGCAGAATATTGATTCATAGCAACTTGGTCAATAATTTGTCCAAGGCTATTATATAAACTTAGTGTTTGATTTTTTATCTCAGTATCACCTGTTTTAAACATGATATAACCATTTGCAGCATCATAATAAACATAATGGTTTGAGGCAATAGTTGAAGGCGAAATTCCTAAACAAGCAGTTGTATCGATGGTAATTGTATCATAGCTTACACAGCCTGCGTTTGATGTGCCCATCACAATATAGGTAATTGTTTGTTGCGGAAGCGCAGTAACAACACTACCGGTTGTATCATTTAATCCTGTATTTGGACTCCAAACATAAGCACTGGCACCATTCACATTCAGCACTATACTGTTATCGGCACAAATAGTAGTATCATTCTGCAAAATATCAACAAGCGGAATTGCATTTACAACAACTGGATTTGTTAATGTGGCAGTTGAGTTTCCTACACTGTTTCCAACAATCACAGAAGCATTGATAGAACCGGGTGAATTAAATAAAACAGTAACAGTTTGACCACTGGCAGTATTTGGACTTCCATTTGAAAAAGTCCAATTCCACTGAGTAGCATTATTATTAGGATCTAAAGCACTAAATGTTACAGTTTCACCCCCACAAACTTCGTTTGCACTTGCAGTTACAGTATTACCGCTTGGAGCAACTGTAGCCAATGAGGTGCCAAAAACATTAATATTATCAATAAACAAATTATTATTAAAGTTATTATATGTTTCAAATTTTAAAAGTACCGATGAATTGCCTGCAAGAGAAGTTAAA
Source organism: uncultured Bacteroidota bacterium (assembly GCA_903831265.1). Classification (GTDB taxonomy): domain Bacteria; phylum Bacteroidota; class Bacteroidia; order UBA4408; family UBA4408; genus CAIKXD01. The sequence goes on along the minus strand of CAIKXD010000385.1, from coordinate 16,611 downwards.
TCTATATCAATACAATTATTGATATTGCCACACCAACTTGCAGATAAAGTTGGATTGAAATAGTAATCCATAGTATCTGCGTTAGTGGCAAACATAGTTAAGGAATCGTTATAAAACTCCACCAATCGAAACGGGAAGCTCAAACCACAATCTGTAGAAGCATAAATAATTAATGAATCTGTAATCTGACGAAAATTTCTCTTCCAAGCATAATCAAATTGCAACCTTAAGCTATCGTAACCTGCAAAATTTAAAGGCGGGGTAATTAATCCATCTCTTTGCCCTTTGTCGGAATAATTAAACAAATTAATAAAAGCTGCTTTATTTGATACACCATCTAAATTACCTGTTTTTATTGACCAAGTTTTATCTGCATCGGGATTGCTGATTCGCCAAGATTGGTCTTCAAATCCATTTTCAAAGTCTTCTGTAAAAGGCAAGGAAACACCTGCATTAAGCACTTGAAAATTAGAAGAAATTGTATCATTTAAAAAACTCCAATCCAATATACCATTAGGATTACTACAATAAGCTACTAAACTATGCTGTCCTGTAGCTACAGATACAGCAGGCAAATCAATAAATTGCAAACTATCGTAACCCATGTCACCCGTCCATTGAAAAAAATTAAATACGCCACCATCTAATTGATAATTAATAATCACATTTTGTAAATTATTAGTGCCGCAATTTTTTAAAGCTACTTTAGGAACAAAATTACTAACGCAAGAAAAAGCATTTGGCATGTCGAAACCTTTCAATGAGGCATCAGTTTGGTTACGTGTGGCGCTCACGCACTGCATTGCCTTGAAAGCATTAATGCGACCTGTTCCTAATTTACCAGGATAATTTGGATTCATAAAATCTATATTATCGGTATTGTTTTTTATACAATCTTCAATTTGATCGGGAGTAAGTAAAGGATTATAGGTTTTCATAAGAGCAGCCAAACCAGCTACCAGAGGGCTGGCCATTGAAGTGCCAGAAAGTAAACCATATCCATTACCAGGAATTGTACTGTAAATATTTGTTCCTGGGGCACAAACATCAATACTTTGACCATAGGTAGTTCCTATAGCTTTTGTATCATTTGTTGTTGTACTTGCCACACTTATAACATGAGGATAAGCAGCTGGAAAATTAACAGTAGCATCATTTGTATTACCGGCAGCAGCAACAACCACAGCACCCAAATAATAGGCATATAGAATTGTGTTAGCTTCAGTTATTGATTCTACCGGAGCACCCCAAGATAAATTTATAACATCTGCACCATTATCTGCGGCATAAGCAATTGCTTCATATCCGTTGCTAACATAAAGATTCGAACTACTTCCTTTTACGGCCATCAAACGCGCGTTATAACTAATACATGCAATTCCTGTAGTATTATTGGTTACAGCTCCAGCTATTCCTGCCACATGCGTCCCGTGCGTCCATGAATTATTATTTGGACTTGCATCCGTATCAAAATTACCAAAGTCAAATCCTAAAGAATCATCTATAATAAAATTACCATCATCATCAATTCCCGGTTGCCCATTCATTTCTGCATTGTTTATCCATAAATTATCTTTTAAATCAATATGATTGATATCTAATCCATCATCCACAACAGCAATTATAGATTGAGAAGGTGTTGCGTTTCCAATAAAATTCCATGCTATTTGTGCATTTATTTTAAATAAATTCCATTGAAGCGTATTATTATAACTAGTATCATTTGGAGGTGTTGCAAAAAAGGTTTTGTATGGCACTTTCTCGGCATAGTCTAAAGCATTTATTCTGGCAAGACTTTCAATGGCTTTATCTATAAAATTATGTTCGGCAATGGTAATTTTAAATATATTTTCTAAACCCTGATGTTGGGCAAAACTATATAATTGGCGAAACTCAGTAACAGTGTAGGTATTAGCAAAGCCTGATAAAAAAGGAAAATTTCTAATTTCATTTTTGGCATCTTTAATATTCAGCATAGCACTGGCCTTTACTTTGATGTAAATATTACCATCTTCATAAAAGGGACTAACTTTTTGTGCAAATAAAGTTTGTGTTAATATGAGCAATAACACACCTAATACATATTTCAAAACTCTATTCATAGCTAATTTTTTATTGAACTAAAAATACTTTAAGTTCATGTTAGGTTTAATACTTTTTAATGATTCAAAAATCAACTTAATAACATTTTCTACATCTTGTTTATTTACACTTTCCACTGTGGTATGCATGTATCTTAAGGGTAATGAAATAAGAGCAGAAGGAACACCACCCATTGCATATGCAAAAGCATCTGTATCAGTACCAGTGGCTCTACTCACAGCAGCACGTTGAAAAGGAATTTTGTTTTTTTGTGCTGCATCAATAATCATTTTTAAAACAGTATTATGCACCGCAGGGCCATAAGTAACAACCGGACCACGTCCACAAGCCAAATCTCCATTGGTAATTTTACTAAGCATTGGCGTTTGAGTATCATGCGTTACATCGGTAACAATAGCCATATTGGGTTTAATCGTTTGAACTATCATTTCGGCACCTCTTAAACCAACTTCTTCTTGCACACTATTGGTGATGTACAATCCAAAAGGAAGTTTGGTTTTTGTTTCTTTAATCATTCTCGCCACTTCGGCAATCATAAAACCACCTATTCGGTTATCCAATGCGCGTCCTACAAACATTTTTTTATTCAATATAGTAAACTCATCTTCAAAAGTAGCAACGCAACCAACATGAATACCCAATTTTTCAACCTCATCTTTGGTACTACAACCACAATCTAAAAATATGTTTTTCAAATTTGGTGTTTCTTCCTTTCCTGGCTCACGTGTATGAATAGCAGGCCATCCAAAAACAGCTTTCACAGTGCCTTTTTCGGTGTGAATATTAACACGCATAGAAGGTGCAATCTGATGATCACTACCACCATTCCTTTTTAAATAAATAAAACCATCATTAGTAATGTAATTTACAAACCAAGAAATTTCATCTGCATGAGCTTCTATAACTACCTTAAATTCAGCTTTAGGATTAATTACCCCCACTGCAGTTCCATAATTATCTATAAATTGATCATCAATATATGGCTTTAAATAATTAAGCCACAACTTTTGACCAGGTGCTTCAAAGCCTGTTGGAGCAGCATTGTTAATATATTTTTCTAAAAAGTCAATAGAGTGATTAGTAAGAATTGATTGGTTTTTCTTGGACATATATTTTTAAGTTTATGATTACACAAAGCTAATAAATGCGATGCAAATAAACCAATATAACACTATAATATATTACAAATCAAGAAGTGCGGATGGTCAAAATAAATAAGACTAAGCCTTTGCCCATTTTTTATATTGATTAATTAATCCATTAGTAGAGCTATCGAAACCAGTGGTTGAAACATTTGCATCAATTAATTCTGGTAATATTTTACTGGCAAGTTGTTTTCCTAACTCAACACCCCATTGGTCAAAACTAAAAATATTCCAAATTGCACCTTGAACAAATATTTTGTGCTCATACATAGCAATTAGCGATCCTAAGGTTTTGGGATCTAACATTTTTACAAGTATACTATTGGTAGGAATGTTACCTTGAAACTCTTTAAAGGCAGCAAGCCAAAGCATTTCATTTTCTGAGAGTCCTTCTATTTTTAATTCGTTTTGCGCCTCTTGCAACGATTTACCGCACATTAGGGCTTGAGTTTGAGCGAAGAAATTTGAAAGTAATAATTGATGATGATTGCCAATGTTATGATGAGAATTTGCTGGTGCAATAAAATCGCAAGGAATTAATTTTGTACCCTGATGAATTAATTGATAAAATGCATGCTGTCCATTAGTGCCTGGTTCGCCCCAGATGATAGGTCCAGTTTGATAATTAACACTATTTCCATTTCTGTCAACACGCTTTCCATTGCTTTCCATATCACCTTGTTGAAAATAAGCTGCAAAGCGATGCATGTATTGATCGTATGGTAAAATAGCGTGCGAATGTGCATCCCAAAAATTATTGTACCAAATTCCTAAGAGCGCCAAAATGATAGGAATGTTTTTTTCAAAAGGTTCATTGTAAAAATGTTCATCCATTTCTCCTGCACCTTGCAATAGTTGCTCAAAATTATTGTAACCTATGCTACAGGCAATTGACAGACCAATACTAGACCAGAGCGAATATCTTCCACCAACCCAATCCCAAAATTCAAAAATATTTTCAGGTAAAATTCCGAATGCTTTAACTTTTTGTTGGTTGGTAGAGAGCGCTACAAAATGAGAAGCAACTGCTGCCTCGCTATTCGTATTTTTGATTAGCCAATCTTTGGCTGTTTGGGCATTAGCCATTGTTTCCTGAGTAGTAAATGTTTTTGAGGCAACTATAAATAATGTTTCTTCAAAATTTACTTTTTTTAGTATTTCTGCTAAATGGGTCCCATCAACATTTGAAACAAAGTAAGATGTAACACCAGAAATCTGATAAGGCTTTAATGCTTCAGTTACCATAACAGGCCCCAAATCACTTCCTCCAATTCCTATATTTATAATAGTATTTAGTGCTTTTCCGCTGTAACCTTTCATTTGAAAGGTACAAAATTGATCAGCAAACGCTTTCATTTTACTTTTGGCAGCCTCTACGAGAGGTGTAACATTAACATTATTGATAAGAAGTTCATTGTCATTAAGCCTTCTAAGTGCCATATGCATTGCTGCTCTACCTTCTGTTTCATTAATTATTTCGCCATTAAAAAATGAATTAATATTCTTTTTAAGATCAGTTTCATTAGCCAACTCAATCAGTAAATCAATTGTTTCTTTGGTGATTCTATTTTTTGAGAAATCAACTAAAATATCATTATTAAATGAACAATTAAACTTTTCATATCTTATGGCATCATTTAAAAACAAATCATTCACCTTCACATCCTTCATTTGTTGACGATGTTGCAATAATTTAGACCAAGCTTGGGTTTTTGTTGGATTGATTTTAGATAGGCTCATAGTTTTTTATCAATTAAAACAATACTTAATTGTTATGGTTTTTTTGTGAAACGCTCTTGATAATCATCGTATTCTTCTTTGGTTAAATCTTGATTACCAATTCCGTTTCCAAAATTGATGTATCCATAAGCCTGCTTACCATTGATTATTGTAGTGGAAGTAGTGTAAATTCCCATTACTGGTTTAAAATTAGCTTGTTTATTTTTATAGAGCTCTTCTTGTTTGGCCAAAGCGTCTTTTCTTTTAACTTCATCCTCGAAAGCCTTTTTATCGGCTTGAGATTTTAACGCTGCAAAATCTTCGGCTCTTTTCTTTGCTAAATCTGCAGCTTTTTGTTTCTCAGCTTCTGCTGCCAATCTTGTAGCTTCGGCGGCATCTTTTTTGGCCTTTTCAATTGCTTCTGCTTTGGCTTTGTCTTCTGTTTCCTTCTTAGCAATAGCATCTAATCTGGCTTTTTCCTTTTCAGCTGCTATTCGTGCATCTTCATCTGCCTTTGCTTTATCTGCTGCTTCCTTCTTAGCAATAGCATCCAACCTGGCTTTTTCTTTTTCAGCTGCTATTCTTGAAGCCTCTTCTGCTTTTGCTTTCTCTTCTATTTCCTTCTTGACAATAGCATCCAACCTAGCTTTTTCTTTTTCAGCTGCTATTCTTGAAGCCTCTTCTGCTTTTGCTTTGTCTTCTGTTTCCTTCTTGGCAATAGCATCCAACCTGGCTTTTTCTTTTTCGGCAGCTATCCTTGATGCCTCTTCTGCTTTTGCTTTCTCTTCTGTTTCCTTCTTAGCCAGTGCTTCTAATCTAGCTTTTTCTTTTTCGGCAGCTAGTTGGGCAGCTTCATCAGCTCTTGCTTTTGCATCGGCCTCTTTTTTAGCATTTGCATCAGTAACAGCCTTTTCTTTTTCTGCGGCCAATCTTGCAGCTTCATCTGCTTTTGCTTTTTCTGCGGCATCTTTTCTGGCTTGTGCCTCATCAGCAATTTTAGCCTTTTCTGCTGCCAAACGTGCTAACTCATCAGCCTTAGACTTTGCATCTGCTTCCTTCTTTGCTTTAGCATCGGCAATTGCTTTTTGTTTTTCTGCAGCTAATCTGGCTGCTTCCTCTTGTTTCAACCTTGCAGCTTCCTCTGCTTTTTGTTTCGCTATTTCTTCGGCAGTTAATGTATTATTTTTGTTGAGTTCTATTTGCGCTAAAAGTTTGGCTTTTAACTCTTCAATTTGTGGCTTCATTATTACCGAGTATGCCTCATCTTCATCAAAATCATATAAGAGTTCATCATAAAAGATTTTAGCTACCGGCTGCTTCATCAAATCTACATTAACACCATCAACAAATTGAAAAAGCTCCACCAGTACCTCTTTATTAATAAAGGTTTCTTCGATGCGCTCCTTATCTACTTTTGTATTGATTTGATATACCTGACTTACATATCCTTTTTTAGTGTAAGTAATGGTATATTCCTTATCATAATCTAATTTTATAAGATAACTTCCATCGGTTTCAATGCTGGCTCTTGTACCCCCAGAAACTCCAGGTTTACCTATTAAAATAGCACCACCAGCCGCAGGCTTGTTTCCTTCAATAGTTACTTTACCTTCAATAATGTAATCTGTAGGCCGTTTTGTTTCTTGCGCCTCGGCTTTGTTAATCCATGTAAATAGGAAAAGAATAAAGAAAATAGTTCTATTTAAAACTGCCATATTTAGTTTTGTGCCTGTGCAAATTTGCTTAATGATACTAAAAATAAAATCGTGTATTGTATATATTATAGAGTAAATAACTACTAATAACGCGCAATAATACCTAATTATTGAGTTTAACTTTGTATAAATTAACAATAAATCACAATGTAAATCTTTTATTCAAAAGTAGCGATTGTATCTTTTATAATCTTCACACAAGCCATTATTTGTTCTTCATTAATTACTAAAGGAGGAGCAAATCTTATAATATCGCCGTGGGTAGGCTTTGCCAATAAACCATTATGCATAAGTGCTATACAAACATCCCATGCATCTTTTCCATTCTTTGGTTTTATAACAATTGCATTAAGAAGCCCTTTTCCGCGCACCTCAGCTATCATTTCACTTTTAATAGCCTTTAATTCGTTTCTTAAAATTTCACCCAAATAAGCTGCATTTTCTGCCAGGCCTTCGTCTTTCAACACTTTTAATGATGCAATAGCTACTTTGCATGCTAAAGGGTTTCCTCCATAGGTAGAGCCATGTTCTCCAGGTTTAATAGTTAGCATAATTTCGTCATTACATAAAACTGCCGAAACTGGCATAACCCCACCAGAAAGGGCTTTTCCAAGAATTAATATGTCGGGTTTAACATTTTCGTGGTCGCAAGCTAACATTTTACCTGTTCTGCACAATCCTGTTTGTACCTCATCAGCAATCATTAAAACTCTATACTTTTCGCACAGCGCTTTTGCTCCAGCAATGTAACCTTCATCAGGCACCACAACACCAGCTTCGCCTTGAATAGGCTCAAACATAAATGCACATACATTTTTATCTTGCAAAGCAGCATCCAATAAGATTAAATCATTGTAAGGAATAATGTTAAAACCAGGTAAGAAAGGACCAAAACCATTGTAGCTTGAGGGGTCCGTGCTCGATGAAATTGCAGCCATTGTTCTACCCCAAAAATTACCTTCAACAAAAATTACTTTAGCTTCATTTTCAGCTATTCCTTTTACATTGTAACCCCATTTGCGGGCAAGTTTTATTGCAGTTTCTCCACCTTCAACTCCTGTATTCATTGGTAATACTTTATCGTATCCAAAATATTGAGAGATGTATGCCTCATATTCGCCAAGAATATTATTATGAAATGCCCTTGAAGTAAGGGTTAAATGTTGCGCCTGTGCAATTAAAGCATTAATAATTTTAGGGTGGCAATGGCCTTGATTAACTGCAGAATATGCCGAGAGAAAATCAAAATATTGTTTACCATCTACATCCCATAAAAAAACACCTTCTCCCCTTTCCAACACTACAGGTAATGGGTGGTAATTGTGCGCTCCATACTTATCTTCTAACTGAATATAATGTTCAGCCTTTTCAGTTTCTTTCATCAAAGATGCCATAATTTAATTTTTTAAAATACAAAAGTAACAAATTAGCTTGAAATAATTTAACGACACTTCATTCAATGTTGACAATGCGAATATTTGACTGTAAATACATAAAAGTACTGACTTGTTTAGTTGAATAATACCATTTACTAGCGATGATATTCATTTTATGAACTAAAAAAGTTTCAAAAGAACTGTTGTGTGAAAACATTTCATAATAATATGATAAAAAATTTTTATATTTTTTGATTGCTCTTATTTTTGCAGTCGAATAACATAAAAACAATGGGAAGAGCATTTGAATTTAGGAAAGTAAGAAAAATGAAGCGCTGGGGCAATATGGCTCGCGTATTTACGCGTATTGGTCGTGATATTGTAATTGCTGTAAAAGCAGGTGGACCAGATCCATCTCATAATGCAAAGTTACGTGTGGTAATGCAAAATGCAAAAGGCGCTAACATGCCAAAAGACCGCGTGGAAGCAGCTATAAAACGCGCTAGTAGTAAAGATGAAAAAGATTACGAAGAAATTGTGTACGAAGGATATGCGCCCTTTGGCGTAGGTATTTTATGTGAATGCGCCACTGACAATCCAACAAGAACAGTTGCCAACGTTAGAATGTATTTTACAAGAAATGAAGGAACATTAGGCAAAACAGGCTCATTAGACTTTATGTTTGAGCGTAAAGCCGTGTTTCACCTTGCTGCCGCAGGTTTAGATAAAGATGAATTAGAATTAGAATTGATAGATTTTGGAGCCGAAGAAGTAGATGGAGATGAAGAGGAAATAGTGATTACAGCCCCATTTTCTGAGTTTGGTAATATGCAAAAAGCACTAGAAGACAAAAAACTGAATGTAATTAGCTCAGAGCTTCAAAGAATACCAACAAGTTTTGCAGAAATAACTCCTGAACAAAGAGATAAAGTTTTAGCAATTATCGAAAAATTTGAGGAAGATGAAGATGTGCAAGCTGTTTATCATAACATGCGACTAGAAGATTAACATTGCATATTATATAAACTTTGAAGCATATTCTACTTATTGACAATTACGATTCATTTACTTTTAATCTGTTACACTGTTTAGAAAAAAACGAAAATGTAGTAGTCACTGTGGTTAGAAATAATCATCTATCAAACCTGAGTGTTGATCATTACGATAAAATTGTACTTTCACCGGGACCTGGTTTGCCAGAGGAAGCTGGTGATCTTATGCCCTTTATAGAAAAAAATTATTTATTAAAACCAATACTCGGTATTTGTTTGGGCCACCAAGCTTTAGGCCAGTTTTTTGGCGCTAAACTCAATAAACTAGATAGAGTTTTACATGGTGTTCAACTAGATACAGCAATTATAAAACATGAAGGTATATTCAGCATTTTACCCAAATCAATAAAAACTGGTCATTACCATTCATGGGTTTTAAATGAATTAAACTTTCCCGAATGCCTCACAATTAATGCATTAAATACGGAAGGTGGAATTATGGCTTTTATGCATAAAACACTTAACATTGTGGGCATACAATTTCATCCTGAATCGGTTTTAACACCATTGGGTGATGAAATTTTACAGCATTGGTTACAAAGCTAATTGCCTTCGTAAATTAAAAAATAAAAAAGCCTGACATATTGCTATGTCAGGCTTTCATTTATAAAAGAATAATTATTTCTTTTTCTTTTCGCTTTCTTGCAATTCGTCTCTTAAGTCGCTCAATGCGCTGATATCACCAAAGGTGGTTTTTTCAACACTTTCTTTCACTTTCTTAACAGCTTTCTTTTCAGCTTTTTCGGCAGTTTTCTTTTCTTCTGTTTCAACAGCTTTTTCGGCAGCTATTGCATCATCATGGATTTTAGCATGAGAAGCGATAATCTTTTTGCTTTCTTTGTTGAACTCTAATACTTTAAATTCTGCTTGTTCTTCTGCTTTTAAAGAAGTACCATCTGCTTTTAACAAATGACGAGTAGGAGCAAATCCTTCAACACCATAAGGTAGCGCAATAACAGCACCTTTATCGGTAACCTGAGTAACAGTTCCTAAATGAACAGAGTCAAGGGTAAACACAGTTTCGAACACTTCCCATGGATTTTCTTCCAATTGTTTGTGACCTAAACTTAGTCTGCGGTTTTCGCTATCCATTTCTAATACTTTCACTTCAATTTTATCGCCAATTTTGCAGAATTCTGATGGATGCTTAATTTTCTTTGACCATGATAAGTCAGAAATATGGATTAAGCCATCAACACCTTCTTCTAGTTCAACAAAAATACCGAAATTAGTGAAGTTACGCACAGTAGCAGTATGTTGACTTCCTATAGCATATTTTTCAATTACTGTAGTCCAAGGATCTGCAGATAATTGTTTTACGCCTAATGACATTTTGCGCTCTTCGCGGTCAAGCGTTAAAATAACTGCTTCAACAGTATCGCCAACTTTCATAAAGTCTTGGGCAGTTCTTAAATGTTGACTCCAGCTCATTTCTGAAACGTGAATTAAACCTTCAACACCTGGTAAAATTTCGATAAATGCACCATAATCAGCAAGAACTACAACTTTTCCAGAAACTTTATCGCCAACATTTAAGCCAGCATCCAAAGAATCCCAAGGGTGCGGAGTTAATTGTTTTAAACCTAAAGCAATACGTTTTTTGTTATCATCAAAATCAAGAATAACTACATTAATTTTAGAATCTAACTGAACAATTTCTTCTGGATGATTGATTCTTCCCCAAGATAAGTCGGTGATATGAATTAATCCATCAACACCACCTAAATCGATAAACACACCATAAGAAGTGATATTTTTAACCACACCTTCTAAGATTTGACCTTTCTCTAATTTAGAGATAATGTCTTTCTTTTGTTGTTCTAATTCTTCTTCGATAAGCGCTTTATGAGAAACAACAACGTTTTTGAATTCTTTGTTAATTTTCACCACTTTGAACTCCATGATCTTACCAACATACACATCGTAATCGCGGATTGGTTTAACATCAATTTGAGAACCTGGTAAGAAAGCTTCGATACCAAACACATCGGCAATTAAACCACCTTTAGTACGGCATTTTACGAAACCTTTAATAATTTCTTCTTTCTCCAATGCTTCATTAACACGATCCCAAGAACGCAATGCACGTGCTTTTTTGTGAGAAAGGATTAACTGACCTGATTTGTCTTCTTGGCTTTCAACATAAACTTCTAATTTATCACCAACTTTAATTTCTGGATTGTAACGTACTTCACTTAGAGGAACAATACCATCTGATTTATAACCGATGTTAACTAATAAATCTTTTGATGTAACGGCAACAATGGTACCATCAATTACATCGTGTTCAGTAACAGATTGTAATGTATTTTCATACATTGCTTCCATTTTTGAACGTTCGTCAGCAGAATAATTTTGTGATTTTTTCCCTATTGCATCCCAGTTAAAGTCTGCAAGTGGAGCGAATTTATCATGTTCAGACATGAGTTTGATTTTGTTTGTATCCTACGTTTTATGTGTCGTAGAAGGGGTTTAACAATAAATTTATTTAATTATCCTTTTTAAAAAGGGATGCAAATGTAACAAATTAATTACTTTTGCTAAAATATTTAATAAGTTTTATTTGATTGAATTTCAAATGATTAAATAAGCTCTACCTAATTTCTTGGCAAAAACCCTCAACTTCAAACTTGTTTTTTTTGATTTTGATATTCATAAAAAAAATCAAATTATCAATCAGACCGAAATTACAGTTAAATTTAATTTTTCAAGGCAATAGTCATTATAATTTCAAATCATCCTTATTAAATCTTTATTTCATTTAAAGTTTCAAACATTAAATTTTAGACACAAAATACAATTAAACACAACTTTTCAACACCAACTGTTCAAAATGTTAAAAAAAACATCAAAAAGGGGTAAAAATGAGCAAAAAATTAAGCATGTAGATAAAGCATTTATGTTATCTTTGTACTCCATTAAAAAATAAGCCATAAATTTTTACAAGATTATTGTAAATTTTATGGCATATAAAAAGTAAATATAACAATAATCATTATAAATTTAATATGTCAGAAGAGGTAAAGGAAGTATCAAAAGCAGATTACTCGGCAGATAGTATTCAAGTATTAGAAGGATTGGAGGCAGTGCGTAAACGCCCTTCCATGTACATTGGCGATACAGGTTTTAAAGGTTTGCATCACTTAGTGTATGAAGTTGTAGATAACTCAATAGATGAAGCATTGGCTGGTCATTGCAATAATATTGATGTTAAAATTAATGAGGACAACAGCATCACGGTTCGAGATAATGGTCGCGGTATTCCTACCGATTTTCATGCCAAAGAAAAGAAATCGGCATTAGAAGTGGTAATGACTGTATTGCATGCAGGAGGAAAGTTTGATAAAGACAGCTATAAGGTTTCTGGAGGTTTACATGGGGTTGGTGTAAGTTGTGTAAACGCTTTATCTACCGATTTAAAAGTTACTGTTTGGCGCAATGGAAAAACATTTCAACAAGAATACCAAATAGGTAAGCCTCTGTATGATGTTAAAGAAATAGGCACCACGGACGACCGTGGTACTCAAGTGCAGTTTAAGCCAGATGCTTCAATATTTACCACAACTGAATATAGTTTTGATACCTTGTCTTCTCGCCTACGCGAATTGGCATTCTTAAATAAAGGAATAAGATTAACTATTACCGATTTAAGAGATTTAGATGATGATGGAAAAGCAAAGTGCGTAAGCTTTTTTAGTGAAGGTGGATTAAGAGAATTTGTTGAATATTTGGATGCAACACGCGAAAAATTAATAGAATCGCCCATGTACATGGAAGGCGAAAAGCAAGGTATACCAGTTGAGGTAGCCATGTTGTACAACAATTCTTACTCAGAGAACATTCACTCATACGTAAATAACATTAATACGCACGAAGGTGGAACTCACTTAGCAGGCTTTAGAAGAGGTTTAACGCGTACATTAAAAACCTATGCCGAAAAAAGTGGCATGTTGGCCAAAGTTAAATTCGAAATTGCAGGAGACGACTTCCGTGAAGGATTAACTGCCGTTATCTCTGTAAAAGTACAAGAACCGCAATTTGAAGGACAAACCAAAACCAAGTTAGGTAATAATGAAGTGATGGGCGCTGTGGATCAAGCGGTGAGTGAAATGTTAAGTAATTACTTAGAAGAAAATCCCAAGCAAGCGCGTATTATTGTTGATAAAGTAATTCTTGCTGCTACCGCGCGCCACGCTGCCCGCAAAGCTCGTGAAATGGTGCAACGTAAAAATGTACTTACCGGAACAGGTTTACCAGGTAAGCTAAGCGATTGTTCAGAAACAGATCCAAGTATGTGCGAACTTTATCTTGTCGAAGGAGACTCGGCAGGTGGAACAGCCAAACAAGGCCGTAACCGCGCTTTTCAAGCTATTTTGCCTCTAAGAGGTAAAATTTTGAATGTTGAAAAGGCGATGATGTATAAGATTTTTGAAAACGAAGAGATCAAGAATATGTTCACTGCTATGGGTGTAAGCATTGGTACAGAAGAAGATAGCAAACAGTTGAACATTGCTAAATTACGTTACCATAAAATCATTATCATGACCGATGCGGACATCGATGGTAGCCACATCACCACCTTGATTTTGACTTTCTTTTTCCGTTATATGAAAGAGCTTATTGAGCAGGGATATATTTATATTGCCACTCCTCCACTCTACTTAGTTAAAAGAGGAAAAGCAGAACGTTATTGCTGGACCGAAGATGATCGCTTAAATGCTATCAAAGATTTAGGAGGAGAAAAAGAAAGCACCGTGAACATACAACGATACAAGGGTCTTGGAGAGATGAATGCTGAGCAACTTTGGACAACTACAATGAATCCAGAATTTAGAACACTACGTCAAGTTACTATTGACAGTGCTGCTGAAGCTGATCGTATTTTTAGTATGTTGATGGGTGATGAAGTACCTCCACGCAGAGAGTTTATTGAGGCCAATGCAAAGTATGCCAAAATTGACGCCTAGCAGGCAAATTGAATTTATTTTAAAAATTAATAAATTAATTTTACATCTAATGAAAATCAGAATTATGAATTTTCTATTTTTTGCTTTGGTAGCATTAAATATTCCTTTCGCTAAGGCCCAGGATAATAAGGCACAAGAAGAAATAACCATTAAAGTTGGTAATTACGAAGTACGCTATAGTATGAAAGGGCGTACTATTACCAACAAACCCAGAGTTGACATTATGACCGAAGAACATGGAACGGTAGTAGTAGATGTTACTATTGATAAATATGGCCACGTAATTTCTGCTGTGCCTGGAGGTAAAGGAACCACTACTGATAGCAAGTATTTAATGACAAAAGCGAAGCAATGTGCCGAAACAGCGTTATATGATACAAAGCCAACCTATCCATTAAAAACACAAGGTACCTTTAGCATTACGTTTTAAGTTCAAATTTCTAAAATTTTAGCCCTGCGACATGAGTAAGTTGTAGGGCATTTTTTTATCCTTTGGGCGCCTTCGGGCTGTTTGCTTGTATCTTTTAAGGTCTTGCGGTGGCAATCCCTCAAAAGGATACCACGTCCATCCCTGGCGCAAAATAAACTAATCGTTTACAAAAAAATAAAATTTTATTTACTTAAAATATGCTTAATCTTTAAGGCTTTCGAAGGACATGTGATCGCTTTAACTTTCAAATAAATGTAAATTTTGTCAACGTAATGACATTTTTTATATAATTTTTGTCATCATAATGACAGAATTTACATTTTAAAAAGTGTTTCTCATTGTTTTTCAGTTATTTAACTAATTTGAACAACGATAAAGAAATCCTATAAAATAAAATCTAAATAGCTTTTTTCATTAATCACTTCAAAAGAAGCTTTTGGATATGCTTTTTCGAAGGCTATTGGAATTTTAGGAGTTTTGTTGGCATTGAACTTAAATTCAAATGCTGCAATGTTTTTATTCTTCACTTCAATTAAATCAATTTCCTGTTGATCGTAAGTTCGCCAGAAGTGATAAGTTCGGATCTCTTTTTTGTATTCATTGCGCTTCATTCTTTCCATAAACAAATAGTTTTCCCAAAGCATGCCAATATCATTACCATTGCGCAAAGCCAAAGGCGTAAAATCTTGAATAATGGCATTTCTTATTCCATTATCAACAAAGTACCAGCGTTGACTTTTAGAAATTTCTTTGCGTAAGTTATTGCTGTATGCGGGTACTTTTATGAGCACAAAAACTTGGGTTAAAAGATTGAGATATTTTTCAACTGTATTTTTGCTAATTCCAAGAGCGGTGCCTAGTTCGTTGTAAGAGACTTCTTTGCCGATTTGATAGGCAATCATTTTTAGTAAATTAAAAATTACAGAGGGGCTTCTTATCCCATCTAAAATTAAAATATCCTTTAACAAGTAGGCATTCACCAATTCTATTAAATAACGCTTTTTATCTTCTAATTTTTCATAGTGCCACAGTTCTGGATATGAGCCGTATACGAGTCTATCTTCAAGATTTTGTTTTGTTTGCAGGCTATTCTCCTTAAGCTCACCTTGCCAAATAGGATAGAGGTTAAGCGTATTGCTTCGTCCTGTGAGCGGCTCTCCCGAAACATTCAGTAAATCAAATGCAGATGAGCCAGTGACTAATACTTTAACGCCTTTAATGGTGTCCACAATAAGTTTCAATTTTTTACCAATATCGGGAATAGCCTGTGCTTCATCAATAACTAACAAATCGTAACCATTCAATAATCGCTTATAGTTAGCTGCAGTTCTTTTGGCAAGTAGTTCATGCGTATCTTCATCTTCTCCATTTAAAAGTAAAAATGAACCTTTAAACTTTTCTAGAAAATTTTCGATTAGGATAGATTTACCAACTCTTCTGGCACCCAAAAGCAGAGTAACCTTTTGAGGCATTAGTATTTTAGTTAGTTCCTTTTCTTGAGTTCTAATGATTTCCATGGCACAAATATATAAATTTTGTCAACGTAATGACAGAATTTATATAAATATTGTCATCGTAATGACAGAATTAACCCTTTTAAAATTTTATTACTCTAATTATCAAGTATATAGATATTGTATCATTAAGTTAGAAAGGGGAAGATAAATTACTTTTCGATTTGCTATTTAAAATAGGCCCAAAAAGACCTGATTTATGCGAAAAAATAGTCATAATCAATCAATATATAATGCTTGCAGCAGGAGTTTTAGTATGTTATCAAATTAAAATTTATTGATTTATTTGCTTATCCGTTTTTGTATTACTGAACTGTCCTTTCTGAAATCATTAGACACTGCTAAATTATAAATAAGATAGGTTTCCAGCTCATTTTGCTATTAAATTAGGAAGTTCTAAATAGCTTTAGTGCTGGCAAAACTTACTTTTTTACGAAAAAAAAGTAAGCAAAAAATTCGTGGAAT
This sequence comes from uncultured Bacteroidota bacterium, assembly GCA_903831265.1. GTDB lineage: Bacteria > Bacteroidota > Bacteroidia > UBA4408 > UBA4408 > CAIKXD01. The sequence goes on along the minus strand of CAIKXD010000385.1, from coordinate 125 downwards.
CGATAAAACAAGGCAATTGGCATCAAAGCATTAGTACGCTTAGATTCCACCGCAGATCATTGTTCGCATTTGCCAACTATTCTATTAAATGTATTAGTTTCACATTCCATGCCCTGCAATGATTG
>CAIKXD010000384.1 GCA_903831265.1 uncultured Bacteroidota bacterium | reverse complement strand
TTTATTTTTGTTTTAATTGTTTGTATTATTATTCTCTAAAATTCGACCGCCTCTGGCGGTTTCTTTTAAATTGTTAAATAGTTAAATTACCTTCGGTGCTGCTTCGCGGTGTTTAGAAAGCCCGAACCGCACGCACATAGTTTGTTTGGTCTTTACTGTCTTCGAGCTGTAAACCAATGGAGAATTCCTGGCTCCACGCGAGGCTGCTACCGTTCTCCGTCGAACTCCAATAGAGGCCAGAAGAAAAACCGCCGATATTTGTATTTGGAGCAGGCGCCCCTTCACCTATGTTTCGATACATTAAGTTGAGTTCATATTTTGATGGTAAATACCAGTCTTTATATTCAAAATAAGCTTCTCCTAATTCTAGATCGAAGCATAATTTTGCTGCATAAGAACCATTTCCTTGATTGTAAACAATCATTTTTGTATTTCCATCACCACAAAAAGCGCAACTTGCAAAAGCTGTAGTATTCGTATTACTTCCGTTGTACCATCGAATTCCTGTAATTGGGTCTGTTTGGTCTGTTGGCGCACTAATTAACCCATGGCAGCCTGAGGCATCTAGGTAAAAGATAATTCCACCTTCGTAAGTCTGCCCTATAGCTAAACCGCATGGGCTTGTTGTACTAACTAAATAAGGACTGGCAACAGTTCCAGCACCAGTTACATTTATACCTGCACCAGCTGTTGTAACACCTCCTTGGCCATTAGCACCCGCAGCACCTTGCGGTCCTACTGCCTGCACCCAAGCACTAGTTATTGCGTTATAATACCAAAAACCACTTACGCCATCTGTTTGAAAAATTAAAAGCCCATTGGCTGGTGATGTTATGGCTACTTTTACGGCTTCAGTCATGCGCGGTACCAATACGCCTTTGTTTGTTGAAGCCACATCAAGCGCTGCCGAAGGATCGGCTGCTGCGCCCGTGGGGTTTATACCTACACCATTTTGGGCGTACACTTGGCTGCTTGCTGCTGTAATAATTACAAGGCCAGCCATGGTTAAAAGTCGTTTCAGCCTTTTTGTTTGTTTGCTTTTTTGCATTTAATTATTGTTTTAATTGGTTAAACTGTTGGTGTTAGCAACAACAGCGGAAGAAATGTATGACCATAGTTTTGGAAAATACAATCAATACAATTCGAAGCATATTTTACTCAAAGGAGCGCCTAAAACTGATGTCTCAGTAAGCAAAGATGGGAATCCTGATATGGTATAATTTATAATACTGCTAAACAAAAATTCTCGATTACCAACTAATAAAGGGGTTGATTGGTAAAACACATTACTGCTTCCTGCAGAATGAAAGGCTATTGTTATGTATTCTCCAGCTGCGAATGTTAAACTTTGACCAGATATGGGTGTAATTGCCATACTCGTATAAGGCAACCCAGCAGTTACAGCTGTGTTTGTAGTTTGTCCAACCAAAGTAATAGATCCTGAAACACCAGATTTAACATACCCTCTGTATATCGCGCATCTCATAGGATCAGCACCTGAAGCTAAATACACTTGAATGCCACTAATAGTAGTTGCCCTGGTTAAACGAACTATGTAGAAATAACTTATTGTTCCAGGTGTTATAGTACTAACCGCATTTTGAATTGGCATAAAGGAATAGCCATTGGTTGTCGCTGGCGCTGCGGTGACACTACCATCGGCCATTAAATATTGGGAAGAAGTACCTCCTGTTTTTACAAAACTGTTGGCTGTTGCATTTCCTGTGAATGTTTTATTTCCTGCAAAGGTTTGTGCGCCATTGGTAACAATACCACCATTTGTAGCATCAGCGGGGGTTAAACTCAACACACCAGAGTTAATTGTGCCGCCATTAGTGGCAGACGAGGCACTGATTGGTCCCATGGTGGTGGCTCCTCCTGTTGAATGGGTTACTTCACCGCTTATGGGGTCGTAAGATAAAACATTTGGCGAAGCAGCGTTTCTAATAGGTTTTATAAACAAACCATCTGTAGTACTATTTAAATCAACACCTGAAGCATTTAAAATTATTGAATTAGCTGCTTGATTTGTTGTTCCTGCAGCCTTTCCAATGGCGATGGAGTTCGCACCTTGATTAGAATATCCAGCACTATAACCAATAGCAACAGCGGACTGGCCTTGAGTCGTTTGTCCAGCAGTGTTTCCAATTGCAACAGCGCCCAAGCCTTGAGTATCGGATCCAGCTGAATTTCCAATTGCAACTGATTGCTCGCTTTGAGTAACTTGTCCAGCATTCGTTCCAATTGCGACTGCGGACTGGCCTTGAGCAATATATCCAGCACCAGAACCCATTGCAACTGCGGACTGG
>CAIKXD010000383.1 GCA_903831265.1 uncultured Bacteroidota bacterium | reverse complement strand
ATTTTTCAAAAAAATGCATCTCTTTAACATAACTATAAACTTTCTCACTCAATAAAAATCGAACATCCTTTTTGGCTTTAATAGCTTGTCTAATGTAGGTTGCCGACAATTCAATTTGTGGTGCGTTTATTATTTTCAAATTTTTGTGTTTCAAAATAGCATCAACATCATCACCTTGGCGGGGATAAACATATACTTCATAATCATCTAAAATAGCTTCGTAGTTTTTCCATTTTTTGAGGCTTGCTGCGCTGTCTGCTCCCATCAATAAAACAAAAGGCCGCTTATGTTTTTCTTTAAGATGAACTAATGTATTAATCGTGTAGGATGGCTTTTCTAATTTAAATTCAATATCAATTGCTTTAAACTTTGGCTCATCTTCCACTGCAAGGCGCACCAATTGTAATCTATGATGTTCATCAAGTAATGACTTTTTATCTTTTAAGGGATTTTGCGGACTTACCACAAACCAAATTTCATCTAAATCATACTCATTTAAAATATACTTAGCCAACATCAAATGCCCGTTATGAATGGGATTGAAGGATCCAAAAAATAGACCGGTTTTATTATCTTTAGCAGGCATTTAAAAAAAATTATTTTAGTGATGATCTATTTAACATGAATAACTTTACTGCTAAAAGATTGGTTACCATTTGAAAACTTAACCAAGTATATCCCTTCATTTATTTGAGGAATTATTACACTTGATTTATTTGGAAACATAACGTTACAATTATAGATATTTCGACCCACCAAATCAAAAATATCTAATTTATAACTACCATTTAAAACACTTTCATAATAAAGTTGGTTACCATAAAACCATGATTTTATTTCTGATATTTCATTCGCTTTTTCATTTACTGAGCCATAGCAAACCTGAAAGCGAGTAACACCATTATCTCCAAGCGAAACAAATCTATATCCTCCTGAACCGCAAAGAACACTGCAGCCATCGGCTTTTTTATTTCTATAATCTGAGCCTATATTTTGAACCACAATTTCAGCAAATATTGGATTATTAAGGTCATTAGCAATCTGATAAATACCATTTTCAGTGCCTATTAACCTCCCGTATAAATCTACATTATCTTTTAAATAATATACCGTATCGGAATTAAAATTACCGTTGGTGGTATTAAAATAATGCCACTGATTGCTTGTATCAATGATGGCAAAACCAAAGCCATTTGTGCCAACAATTAAATCATATTTATACACTCCATTGCCTGGGTAATATGAATTGTAAATGGCAACAAAATTAACATCCTCAGTTAAAAGACCCGAGTTTGCCATAGTATATAATTGTTGAACAGTATCCATAATAGTCATAAAACCATGATTGGTAGTAATGCCAACAAAGTTGTTCGAATAGTTGATATTGATTACATTATTTGATGGCAGTATAGAATTAGAAGTATCAATTAAAGCAAAACTACCATTAACATTTAGCATTGCAGCCCCTTTGTTTAGCGTTCCCATCCAAATATTTGAGCTCGAAAAATACTCGTTTCCAGTTACAATTGTAGTGATTGTATCTGAAGGCAAATCTGAATTTTGAGTATTGTAAACTTGGTAAATATTCAAACTATCGTTGTATTCAACACCGGCTTTTATTAATCCTTTATCAGTGCCAATGAGTATGGTATCAGTAACTCCCCAAAACCAACTATTATGATTTACCCCCAATGAATAAATACAATTACTCGGAAGAGCCGAATTTAAAGTATCCCAAATATTGAATAAATCAGAATATTCTTTTTTTACGACAAGGCCTTTTTTTGTCCCAAGAATATAGTCATTTTGACCACTCCCATTATAGGAATCATCAACCAAAATAGAAGTAACTACAGCAGCTACAAAAGGTTTACCGATGGCAATTTTTTTAATTAAGGTTGTATCCTCAAAAACCCTTAAAACAGCATTCTCAGTCTGGTAATAGGAGTTATTCTGAAACAAGTATATTTTATTTCCCTTAGTTTTAAACAGACCTAGATTTTTATTACTCACAAAAACAGACTGCCAACTTATTCCATCGAAATAAAACAATTCATTAGGACTATTTTGTTTAACCAACCATATTTTATTTCCCAAATTGTTTATGGCAAAATCGAAAACTGTAACCGAATTGGGTAAAGGAACTTGCACTATATTTCCATTGGCTTCCATGTATTTTAATGCGCCACTCTGAAGGTACCAAACTCTACCATTATCATCAAATTTAAAATAATTAACTGGTGGCAATTGATAGCTTAAATTTAAATTTGCACCTTGTATTTTATAAATATTAAGCAAGGAGTTAAAATTACTGTACACCAAACACTCGTGATGCGGTCCTGACATAACGCCCGCAATATGTTCATTTGAACCAGGAAAATTTAATTTTATTTTGACCCAATTATTATTTTTATACTTGAACAAACTATCACCAAGTGCTTTAAAACAGATTGCACCAGATGAATCAACTATACATCCAGCTGACACATAACCATTAGGTATTGCTACAGTTTGCCAGGTATTATTTTGATAAGATTTGATACTATTGTTATTGCTTACCCATAATGTACCTGCCGAATCTATAAATATATTTGATAAATATTCCTGAAGAATAGTATCAATATTGTTAGTTATTTTATTTACAGCAACTAAGTGAAAATTACTTAAGTGCAGGTAATAATTGGCACTATCTTCATTCGCCCGCATTATACTTGTGGTGTTTACAGAATCAATGCTATTGTAATAAAATGAATAATCATTCCATTGGGCCTTTAAATCATTATTAAATCCGATAATAAATAGAATTGCTAAACTAATATATGCTTTCATTCCATAAAGTTTATTATACAAAGCTAAGCTAAAATCATCAACAAAAAATATTCTCATTACACCAATTATTATATAAATTTGCTTCACAAAAAAAGACTGATACGTTTATGATGCAATACCCTGGTGCCCTTACTACAAAATTACCTACAGTTGGCACAACCATTTTTACTACGATGAGTCGCATGGCTGCAGAGCACAATGCCGTTAATCTTTCGCAAGGTTTTCCAGATTTTCCGGTGAATCCCGATTTATTGAATTTAGTGAGTAATTATATGAAACAAGGCTTCAATCAATACGCCCCAATGGCTGGCGTGATGAAATTACGTGAAGCTATTGCAGAAAAAACAATGAATTTATACTCTGCACAATATGATGCAGAGCATGAAATTACAGTTACTGCTGGTGCAACACAAGCCATTTATACTGCCATTTCAGCCATTGTAAAAGAAGGAGATGAAGTAATTATTTTTGAACCTGCTTATGATTGTTATGTCCCTGCCATTGAGCTTAATGGAGGAAAAGCCATTTATGCACAGTTAAAATTTCCTGATTACAGCATCAACTGGGAAGAAGTAAAAAAACTGATCAAGCAAAAAACTAAAATGATCATCATTAACTCGCCTAACAATCCAACAGGCAGCATACTTACCGCCAGTGATTTGATGAAATTAGAAAAGCTAACAAACAATACCGACATTGTTATTTTAAGTGATGAAGTTTATGAGCACATTGTTTTTGAAAATTACGAACATCAGAGTGTTGCGCGTTTTCCAAAATTAGCAGAACGTAGTTTTATTGTGTCTTCTTTTGGAAAAACTTATCATACCACAGGCTGGAAATTAGGCTATTGTTTAGCTCCTAAAAACTTAATGACAGAGTTCAGAAAGGTGCATCAATTTTTAGTTTTTGCGGCCAATCATCCTGTTCAATTGGCGTATGCCGATTTTATGCAAAGGCCCGAGGAATATAATCATCTGAATAATTTTTATGCCGAAAAAAGAAATTACTTTCAATCACTCTTAAAAAATTCACGATTCAATTTATTGGATTGCAATGGCACTTATTTTCAGTTATTAAAATATGATGCTATTAGTAATGAAAATGATGTAAAATTTGCCGAAAGATTAACGAAACAGCATGGTGTAGCTTCAATACCAGTATCTGTTTTTTATCATAAACCACAAGACAATAAAGTGTTGCGGTTTTGTTTCGCCAAAGAAAACTCCACACTTGAAAAGGCTGCGGAAATATTATGTAAACTCTAAATATTTACTTTTGAAAAATCTCATTGTAAGCATCATACAAACCTCATTACATTGGCAAAACAGAGCTGCCAACCTCAAGCATTTCGAAAAGTTGATGGCTCAAATTGATAAAAGTAATTTAATTGTTTTACCAGAAATGTTTACCTCTGGCTTTACTATGCAGGCCAAACAAGTAGCTGATGTGGTTGATGGAGAGGTGTTACAATGGATGCAAAGTATGGCCTTTAAAAAGGAAGCTGTAATTATTGGAAGTGTTGTTATTGAGGAGGCTGGCAACTTTTACAATCGATTACTATGGGTAAATCCCGATGGCACTTTTACGCACTATAACAAAAGACATTTGTTTAGAATGGCCAATGAAAATGAGCATTATGCCGAAGGTAAAAGCCGTTTAATTGCCAAGCTTCATGATTGGCGTATTTGCCCTTTGGTTTGTTATGATTTAAGATTTCCTGCTTGGAGCAGAAATGTGAATTGGAGTAAAACATTTGAACAAACACATCAATACGATGTACTTATTTATGTGGCTAATTGGCCTGAAAGAAGAAGTCATGCTTGGAAAAGTTTGTTAGTTGCACGTGCTATTGAAAATCAATGCTATGTGATTGGCGTAAACAGAATTGGGTTAGATAGAAATGACATTAATTACACAGGTGATTCAATGGTGATTAGCCCACTTGGAGAAATCATCAGTAAAACCAAAGCCAACGAAGAAAGTGTTGAAACCATCACTTTAAATATAGATGAATTAAACGATTATAGAACAGCATTTCCCGCAATAAATGATGCTGATGAATTTGAGATACATATTTAATTGTAATGAACATTAAATTATTAATCCAATACAGCATTGGCTGTTTTTGTATTATTTTAGTTTGCTTTTATGGCATTGGTTGCAGCCATGCAAAAGAAGAAACACAAGCTAATTCTGATAAACATAGCAAAAGCCAAATTATCTTATCAATTCCCGACACTTTAAAACCGGGTGTATTATATCCAAAGGTGCTTATAAATAATGATCAATTAAACAGTTTTGCACTTTATTTACCTAAATTGTATCGCTCCAATACCAATTGGCCCACAGTATTTTTTTTTGATCCTAGCGGAAATGGATCACTCCCTCTAAATAAGTATAAAAGTTTGGCCGATTCATTAGGATATATTTTAATTGGTTCAAATGTTTCTAAAAATGGACAAGATATCGAGGAGGCTTTAGTAATATGGAATGCGCTTAAAAATATTTGTTTCAATAATCTTTCCATTGATCGCAACAGGCTAATTCTAGCTGGTTTTTCGGGAGGTGCCAGAGTTTCTTGTGCTATTGCCTCCAAAGAAGGTATAATATCAGGAATTATTGCAAATTCAGCCGGTGCACAACAATTAGAAGAATTGCTAAATCAAAATACTATTTTTATTGGATTAGCTGGCAATTGTGATATGAATAGAGCTGAAATGCTTGGTATTGAGCAACATTTAATAAGTACAACACTTACACATTTTTATATTGAGTTTGATGGAACACACGAGTGGGCACCATTTCAAACAATGCAAAAGGCCTTAATGCTAGCCAGTATGAATGCCTATTTAAAAAATCCAAATGCTGTTGATGCTTCTTTAATTGAAAATTTTATCTCGAATCAAACAAAAGAAATACAAAAATTAAAAATAGAAAATCGGTGGTTAGATGCTTATGACCAGCTTAAACTACTTAATTATGGGGCTAAAGGATTAAATACGCTTCCAATTGAAGATTTGGACTCTATTGAAAATCATGAAAGCTATATTGCACAAAAAACAGAAAACTTAAAACTTATTGCCAAAGAAACTCAAATGCAACAGGAGCTTTATAAATTGATGCAGGATAATCCAAACATAATACTTTGGAAATCTAAAATTGACCTAATTAGAAAAAATTCAATTCAAAAAAACAAAACCGGACAAATGAATCAGCGAATTTTGGGCTATGCAAGTTTAGTTTGTTATAGTTTGAGCAATAGAAACCTTGTGGCAAAAAATTATGTACTTGCCCAAAAGATAGTAAATTGTTACGAAATTGTAGATCCTCAAAATTCAGAAGTATATTTTTTTAAAGCTGTTTTAAGTGGAACAAAAGCTGATAGCATTAACACCAATTTGAATCTTAAAAAGTGCTTAAAACTTGGATTTAATGATAAGAAAAGAATTTCGAATCAATTGGAATTTAATTTTCTTAAAGACGACAAAACATTCAAGGAAATTTTAAATTAATTCAATTTTTGAAATATTTTTTTTTGAATGATAATATTTTTGTAATATTGCGCTCCCAAATTTTAAGGGATAACTCTATTTTGAATCATGGATATAATTAAATTTGTTGACGAGCAGTTCAACGCAAAGAAAGAGATGCCGAAGTTTAAAGCAGGCGATACTATTACTGTTCATTATAAGATTAAGGAAGGTAACAAAGAAAGAATTCAGTTGTTTCAAGGTGTTGTTTTACAACGTCACGGAGTTGGAGCTGGAGAAACATTAACCGTTAGAAAAATTTCAAATGGCATTGGTGTTGAGCGTATTATTCCAATTGCATCTCCCGCTATCGAAAAAATTGAACTTAACAAGGTTGGTGTGGTTAGAAGAGCCAAAATATTCTATTTAAGAGGATTAACAGGTAAAAAAGCACGTATTCGCGAAAAGAAAATGTAATTTTTTTTTACACATAAATCGTTTAACTTAAAATCTCCGTAATGATTCTTACGGAGATTTTGTTTTTTTTAAATCATCCTTTTGTAAAATTGCGAAGCAGCTTAAAATTAGTTGGCTAAAACTGTTTAAGCATTGCAACAAAGATTAGACAATATTGCAATTTCTTTAGACTAACAAGTTTTATGTTAACAACAAAATTGTTAGCAATTAGCAAAAATAATTCTAGATATTGCTTTTTGATAAAGTTTTTTCCCTACATTTGTAAAAAATATTATTAGCTAGATGAAAAAGAAAGTACTTTTAGGTTTATTACTAACGACTATTACTTTATTGACTATAAGCATCCCTGATTTATTTGCAGCTGGCGCACCAGTTGTAGCTCCTCCCCCTCCTCCAGGTGGTGGTGGACCTGTATGTTGGCCACCTCCATGCGTGCCAATTGATGGAGGCATAAGTTTACTTTTTGCTGCCGGATTAGCGTTGGGTGGTAGAAAGTTAATTAAATCTGCAAAAAAAGAAGCATAACCAATCATCCTTGATGTTAAAATACATAACAGAAAATAAAATTCTGTTTTTCTTACTTAAAGCCTTCGGGCTTTATTTGTTTTGGTACATACTGTACGATTTATGGCTGCATCCCAAAAGCAGCTTAGACAATTTAATCTCCACCAATCTTGCTTATTGGAGTTCCTTAATAATTAAAAGTCTTGGATTTATAGCGATAGACTCAGTAGCTGCAAGTTCAGAAAATATTACTGTAATTGGTATTGATGGCACACACGGCCTTTGGGTTGGTGATCCATGTAATGGGATAACATTATTTGCTCTTTTTGTTGGGTTTATCATCGCTTATCCTGGTAAAATAAAAAATAAACTATGGTTCATCCCGCTAGGATTGCTCTCGATTCATATTATCAATATTTTAAGGATTGTTAGTTTGTGCTTAATAGTGTTGTATAAGCCAGAATCTTTGGCATTTAATCATACATATACCTTTACAATTCTTGTTTATGCCTACGTATTTTGGTTATGGTTAATATGGTCAAATAAATATTCAAATCAATCAAAAATAGCTAGTAGTGAGTCTAAACTTTAAAAGAAGTAATGAAATTTAAATTAAAAGAAGGACTATTACTTGTATTTTTAATTGTTGTATTTGTTGCCGTTGGCTTTTTGAGAGACGCTATATTTATGAACTTAAATAGCCAATTGTATAAACTTTATTTTAAAGATTACGAATACACTTTGCCAAATTGGCTCTCTTTTTTTGATTCTTGGCCTTACATGCGCTTATACTATTTCAAATATGTATTAACAGCGTTGTTTGTGATTTTATATTTAATATTGAGCCTACTTGCAGTAAAGGTATTTACAGGAGATGCTAAAAATATAAAATGGGTTTTTTATGCTTATGGAATTGTTTTGTTGCTATCATTGTTAACTTATACAGGTGGTTATTTACTGCATAATTTCCCAAAAGGATTCCTCTTTACAAGAAATTTGTTGGGTTTATTGCAATCTCCATTTATTACCATGATTATAATTCCTGCCTTAAAACTAGAAAATACCGATAAAGCAAAATGAATTATAAAGCAACATTGCTTCAAAACTTTTCATCTTATATTTGCAACTTAAAATATTTTAAAATTGTCGATAGAAGTTACTAAAATTAGCAAAGAATACGGCCAACAAAAAGCCCTTAATGAAGTGAGTTTTTCGGTTGGAGAAGGCTCTATTACAGGTTTTTTGGGACCAAATGGTGCTGGAAAATCTACAATGATGAAAATACTTACTTGTTTTATTCCTCAAAGTTCAGGTACAGCAAAGGTTTGCGGTTTTGATGTATATGAAAATAGTTTTGAAGTAAAACAACAAGTTGGTTATTTACCCGAACACAATCCATTGTATTTAGATATGTATGTTAAAGAATATTTAGCTTTTGCAGCTGGTATTCATAAACTAAAAAATATTGATGAAAGGGTAAAGGAAATGATTGCAATTACAGGCCTAACTTTAGAGCAAAGAAAAAAAATTGGCGCTTTATCAAAAGGTTATCGTCAAAGAGTTGGCTTAGCGCAAGCTTTAATTCACAATCCTAAGGTGCTTATTTTAGATGAACCCACTACTGGATTAGATCCCAATCAACTTGTAGAGATTAGAGCCCTCATAAAAGAATTAGGAAAAGAAAAAACTGTTTTATTTTCAACTCATATATTGCAAGAAGTGACCGCTGTTTGTGATAACATTATCATCATCAATAAAGGAGAAATTGTGGCCAATAGCGATGCAAAAACGCTTCAAACTGGCAATAAAAACCAAACTGTATTGCTTCTAGAATTAGATAAAGACATCGAAATCGCAAATTTTTTGGCTATCACAGGAGTTTTAGACGTAAGGAAATCAGAAAAATTAAAATGGAAAATTACTTATCATCATCAAAATGATATTAGGCCAGCCATAATGCAACTCGCTGTAAACCATCAGCGCACGATTTTAAGTATGAAAATTGAAGAGCAAAGCTTAGAAGATATATTTCAAAAATTAACAGCTTGAAAAAACGAATAAGGTTTTAACATCAAAACTTAAAAATTATCGCTTCTTTTTACAAAAAGTACTATATTCGCAGCACATTTATAAAAATTACTAACACTTAATATTAAAACATGTCTTATTTATTTACCTCTGAGTCTGTTTCTGAAGGTCATCCTGATAAAGTTGCAGATCAAATTTCTGATGCCATTATTGATGCATTTTTAACTTATGATAGTACCGCAAAAGTTGCCTGCGAAACCTTTGTTACTACTGGTTTAGTTGTTATTGGTGGCGAAATTAAGTGCAATGCAGATGCTAAAGCAAATGTTGATGTACAAAGTATCACACGTGGTGTAATTAACAGAATTGGCTACAACAAATCAGAATATCAATTTGATGCTGTAAGTTGTGGTATTTTAAATGCCTTACATGAACAATCTTCTGATATTAACCAAGGTGTTGAAAGAGCAAAAGAAGAAGATCAAGGCGCAGGAGATCAAGGGATGATGTTTGGTTACGCTTGCCGCGAAACTGACAATTATATGCCATTACCTTTAGAGCTATCTCATTTGCTTTTAAAAGAATTGAGTGCTATTCGCAAGGAAGGTAAAAAAATGAAATATCTTCGTCCTGACGCTAAATCACAAGTAACTATTCAATATTCTGATAAAGGAAAACCTGAGAAAATTGAAACAATTGTAATTTCTACACAACATGATGATTTTGATGTAGATGATAAAATGTTAGCTAAAATTAAGGAAGATGTATTGAATATACTCATTCCAAGAGTAAAGAAATTAGTGCCTGTGCGCGTTAAAAAATTATTTGGAGATGATATTAAATACCATATCAATCCAACCGGAAAATTTGTTATTGGCGGTCCACATGGCGATACAGGTTTAACTGGTCGTAAGATTATTGTTGATACTTATGGTGGTAGAGGTGCTCACGGTGGTGGTGCTTTTTCTGGGAAAGATTCTTCAAAAGTTGATAGAAGTGCTGCTTATGCCACGCGTCATATTGCTAAAAACTTAGTAGCTGCAGGTGTTTGTGATGAAGCCTTAGTACAAGTAGCCTACGCTATTGGGGTTGCACAACCCGTTGGATTGTATTTAAACACATACAATACTGCTAAAGTGCGCAATGCAGAGGGTCGTAAATTAACTGATGGTGAAATTGCTGAAAAAGTGGCTGCCATTTTTGATATGCGTCCAAGTGCTATTGTTAAACGTTTTGGTCTTAAAAACCCAATTTATAGTGACACAGCTGCTTATGGTCACATGGGAAGAACACCAGGTAAAGTTGAAGTAAACGGTAAAGTTTATGACACTTTTGGATGGGAAAAATTAGATTACGTTGATAGCTTGAAAAAAGAATTTAAAATAACTGAAAACACTGCTGTAACAGCTTAAACAATTACTTCAAAAAGAAAAAAGCGAGATAATGAAAATTATCTCGCTTTTTTTATGCTGTTAAAATTTGTTTACAAACACCAAATAAACGGTGGAAACTTTTTAATCTATAAAAGTTTCCATAGTTTTGCATTCGAATTTTAATGCAATTGAATGACAATAGAGGAAAAGATATTAAGAGGCGCTCAGGAACTGGTGTTTAGATATGGGATTAAATCCATTACCATGGATGATATTGCCAAACATTTGGGCATGAGTAAAAAAACTATTTACCAGCATTATTCAGATAAAGATGAGCTTATTTCGAAGTTAGTTGAGTTTTTACTTGGTCATAATTCTGAACAAATGGAGTGCATAGTTGAACAAAGTAAAGATCCTATTCATGAGATTATAGAAACCATGAAAATGATGTCTTCAACCTTCGCTAAAATGAATCCGATTTTATTTCATGATATGATGAAATACTATCCTGAATCTTATCAAAAATTTAGAGCGTTTAAGGAAAATAGGATTCTTAAAATGATTGAAAATAACTTAAGAAAAGGCCAAGAGTTAAATCTTTATCGCACTGATATTAATATAAAAATTTTAGCGCGCTTACGACTCGAACAATTGGATTTGGCTGTTAATTTCGATGCTTTTCCGCCTGATAAATTTAGCTTGGTAGAAGTGCATGTGCAGCTGCTAGATCACTTTTTACATGGCGTTTGTACTTTAAAAGGACATAAATTACTAAATAAATACAAAGAATTACACGAAGAAGAATAAAATTAATTATCCAAACAATTATGAAAAAAACATTATTAAAAATGCAAAAAAATTTCATTATGCTTTTACTGGCTTTAGTTTCATTTGGCTTTGCATCTGGCCAAACATACAGTTTACAGCAGGCGCAAGATTTTGCTTTAAAAAACAGTATTAATAATGCTAATGCTAAACTTGATGTAGATATAGCAAGAGCAAAAAAAAATGAAGTTACCGGTATCGGTCTTCCTCAAATAAATGGAAGTTTTGATGTTAAGGATTATATTAAAATTCCGACATCACTTGTTCCTGCTCAGTTCTTTGGTGGACCTCCAGGTACATTTGCCCCAGTTCAATTTGGTACAAAATATAATGCAACAGCCGGAATTAGTGCAAGTCAATTGCTATTCAGCAGCGATTATATAGTTGGGCTTCAAGCCTCAAAAACATATATGGAACTGGCTCAAAAGGCAGAATCAAGAACTAAAATAGAAACGATGACATCTGTAGCCAAAGCATATTATGGTGCCTTAGTTGCAAAAGAAAGGTTTAAACTAATAGATGCAAATATTGTAAGATTAGAGAAAATGTTGGCGGATATGACAGCCATGAATAAAAGCGGCTATATCGAAAAAATTGATGTTGATAGAGTAGAAGTAAATTACAATAATCTATTGGTTGAAAAAGAAAAAACAGCGCGTTTAATCAATTTAAGTGAAGCTTTATTAAAATTTCAGATGGGTGTTGATGTCAACCAAACTATCACGCTATCTGATTCACTTGGGACTTTTGTGAGTAATTTATCGGAAGTGAGCAATACAAAAGTTAATGCTTCAGCTAGAATAGAATATTCCTTACTTGAATCTCAAAATAAGTTAAACGAACTTGATTTAAAAAGATACAGAATGAATTATCTTCCAAGTATAGTGGCTTATGGATCTGTATCAACTCAAGCTCAAAGAACAGAATTTAATATTTTCGATACCCAAATGAAATGGTTTCCTATAGGAGTTATAGGGGCTACGCTAAACGTGCCCATTTTTGATGGTTTACAAAAAAATTATAAAGTAGAGCAAGCAAAAATTAATCTTTTAAAATCTAAAAATAGCTTAGATCAAGTTCAAAAATCTATTAATTTAGAAGCAAATAATGCTACAACTTCCTATACGAATGCACTAGCTACCTTAAAGTATCAGAAAAAAAATATTGAACTGGCAGAGCGCGTTTACCAAACCACCAAAATAAAATATGACCAAGGTGTTGGTTCAAATCTTGAAGTAATCAATGCGCAAGCCTCTTATCGTGAAGCATTGGTAAATTATTATGCAGCCATTTATGATGCGCTTGTGAGTAAAACTGATTTAGACAAAGCCCTAGGAAATATTAAATAAAAATAAAATATACACTCAAATTAGTAATCCAAACATATATGAAAAAAGCACTTTTATTTATTACCACCATTGCCTTTTTGGCTTCATGCGGGAGCAGCGAAAGTAGTGATAAGAAACAAGCCCAATTAGAAGAATTAAAAAAGCAACAAGCTGAAATAGCTATTAAAATTAAAAATTTGGAAGCTGCTATAGCTTCTGAAGGAAAAACAGCAGACAATACCAAGTATAAAAATGTAGTTGTTACTGATGCTGCCGTAAAAAGTTTTGCGCATTATCTTGATATTCAGGGTAAAATTGATGCTGAAGAAAATATTACCATCAGTGCTAAAATGCCAGCCACAGTTACTAAAGTACTGGTAAAAGCAGGCAAACAAGTTAGAACCGGTGAATTGCTTGCAGAGCTTGACAACGCTGCTATTGTGGCAGGAATTGAAGAATTAAAAACAGGTATGCAATTGGCAAACACCTTGTATGAAAGACAAAAAGCATTATGGGATCAAAAAATTGGCACAGAAATACAATACCTGCAAGCTAAATCACAAAAAGAATCATTAGACAAAAAATTAGCTTCATTGTATGAACAATTAGATATGACTAAAATTAAGTCTCCAATCAACGGAACTATAGATGAAGTGATGTTGCGTATAGGACAGGCAACTGCTCCTGGTGCTCCAGGAATTAGAATCGTAAACATGGGTACTTTAAAGGCAAAAGCAGAAGTTGCTGAAGCATACGCGGGGCGCATAAAAGAAGGAAATGAAGTTAAAATAAGTTTCCCTGACACTAAAAAAGAAATTATTGCTCGTGTTACCTACAGTGGAAAAGTAATTAATGCAATGAACAGAAGTTTTACTGTTGAGGCATCATTAGATGGTAATCAGGATTTACATCCTAATATGTTGGCAGTGCTTAAAATAGCTGATTATAGAAATGATAGTGCCATTATTGTTCCAATTAATACTGTGCAAAATAGTGAAGAAGGACAATATGTAATGGTTGCCAAACAAAATGGCAATAAATATAATGCAGAGCGAAGAACTGTAAAACCAGGTTTATCATACAACGGAAATGTTGAAATTTTAGCAGGTTTAACTGCTGGTGATAAAGTGATTACTACTGGCTATCAAGATTTAAATCAAGGTGACGCTTTAATAATTAAATAGTACTTACATCGTAAAAGTATTTAAACAACCTTATGAAAGATTTAGAAAAAGAATTTAAACCAACTACCTGGAGTATCAATAATAGGACAAGTATTTTTGTACTTACCATTATTATTACGCTCACTGGTATTATGAGCTATAACAGCTTACCTAAAGAAAAATTTCCAGACATTGTAATTCCTACCATTTATGTGAGCACCATCAACGCTGGTACATCACCACAGGATATCGAAAACTTAATTACAAAACCTATTGAAAAAGAAATAAAAGCTATTTCGGGTGTAAAAAAACTAACCTCAAATTCAATACAAGATTTTAGTAATGTAATTGTTGAATTTGATACTGATGTGCCTGTACCAGAGGCTAAACAGAAAGTGAAAGATGCCGTTGATAAAGCGCGCACAGCATTGCCTACAGAGCTTACCAAAGAACCAAGTGTACAAGAGGTAAATTTCTCTGATATGCCTGTGATGTATGTAAATATATCGGGCGACTTTGACTTAAACAAATTAAAGCAATATGCCGAAGATATTAAGGATGGTTGCGAAGGTTTAAAAGAAATAACCCGTGTTGATATTGTTGGCGCTCTAGACAGAGAGATTCAAATTAATGTTGATCGTTTTAAAATGGAAGCAGCAGATGTTACCATGGGCGATATTCAACGTGCTATTGGTTATGAAAATATGACTATTAGTGGCGGACAAATGACCATGGATAACATGAAAAGGAGTATCGCTATTAAGGGAGAGTTTAAAGAAATTTCACAACTTAATGAAATCATTATACGATCGCAAAGTGGTGCTATTGTTTACTTAAAAGACATTGCCGAAATAAAAGATTCTTATAAAGAAAAAGAAAGTTATGCACGTTTAGCGCACAAAAAAGTAATTACCCTAAATATTATTAAACGTTCTGGTGAAAACTTAATTGAAACCTCTGATAAGGTGCGTGCTTTAGTTGAAAAATTGCAAAAAGATAAATTTCCAAAAGACTTAAAAGTTACTATTACTGGCGACCAAAGTACCTCAACAAGAACAACTTTAAAAGATTTAATTAATACTATCATCATTGGTTTTGTTTTGGTATTAATGATTCTGATGTTTTTTATGGGAGTTACAAATGCCTTCTTTGTGGCCCTCTCTGTACCTTTGAGTTGTTTTGTTGCTTTCTTGGTTTTCCCGAGTATAGGATTTGCATTAAACATGATTGTATTATTTGCCTTTCTTTTAGCCTTAGGTATTGTTGTTGACGATGCTGTAGTGGTAATTGAAAATACGCATCGAATTTTTGATAATGGAAAAGTAGAAATAAAAAAAGCGGCAAAAATTGCAGCAGGTGAAATATTTTTACCCGTATTATCAGGTACATTAACCACACTTGCTCCGTTTATTCCATTAGCATTTTGGAAAGGAATCATAGGTAAGTTTATGTTTTATTTACCAGTAACTTTAATTGTAACCTTGCTGGCCTCATTGGTTGTGGCGTACATTGTTAATCCGGTATTTGCGGTTCAATTTATGAAACCTCATGAAGATGAAAAGTTACCGGAGGTAAAAGCAAAAAAATTAAAAGGGTTAAAAATAAATTTAATCATTTTAGCCGTTGTTGCGCTTCTATCATACCTTTCGGGAAGTTTGGCTATGGGTAATTTTGTGGTATTTTTGATGTTACTTACTATTTTCAATCGTTATGTTTTAGAAAAAGCAATTTTTAAATTTCAAAATAAAACCTGGCCATCTATACAATCTAGATATGAGCGTTTTATGAAAAAACTAATTGTTGGAAGTCGTCCAATATGGCTATTGGTAGGTACTTTTGTACTATTTATTTTTAGTATTGTACTCATGGGAATTGTTAAACCTGCTGTGGTATTTTTCCCGCAAAGCGATCCAAATTTTATTTACGCATATATTACTTTACCGGTTGGAACATCAACAGAATACACCGATTCCATTACCAAAATAGTAGAAGACAGGGTGTATAAGGTAATTGAGCCTGATGGCAAACCCAACCCCATGGTAGAGAGCATTATAAGCAATGTTGCAGTGGGTGCAACTGATCCAAATAGTGGAGACAGATCCACCTCGCCAAACAAAGGAAAAGTGAGTGTGGCTTTTGTAGAATTTGAAAAGCGTGATGGTAGATCAACTTCAGTTTATTTAGATCAAATTAGAGATGCTGTAAAAGGCATTCCTGGAGCAGAAATAATTGTTGATAAAGAAGCCAATGGGCCTCCGGTAGGAAAAGCGGTAAGTATTGAAATTACTGGTGATGACTTAGATGAATTGGTAGCTACTTCGAAACAATTAAAAGTTTACTTAGACTCTTTACAGATACCAGGCATAGAAGAGCTAAAAAACGATGTGCAAAATGTAAAACCAGAAGTGGTTATTGATATTGACAGAGAGCGAGCAAATCGCGAAGGTATTAGTACAGGTCAAATAGGTATGGAACTAAGAAATGCTGTTTTTGGAATAGAAGCTTCAAAATTTAGAGATGCCAATGATGAATACCCTATTCAGGTTCGGTTTAAAGAAGACCAACGAAACAACATTGATGCATTAATGAATTTAAAAATAACTTATCGTGATATGAATATGGGCGGTATGATTCGACAGGTTCCATTAAGCGCTGTGGCCAGTGTTCGCTACGACAATACCTTTGGAGGTATTAAAAGAAAGAATCAAAAAAGAATCATATTGCTTGAATCGAATGTTTTAAATGGATATACACCTAATGAGGTTGTTGCTGCTGTTGAACGTTCAATCAAGAATTACACCCTACCCGAAACTGTGGCGGTAAAAATGGGTGGAGAGCAAGAGCAACAGGCAGAAACAGGCGCGTTTTTAGGCAATGCGCTTTTAATATCGTTAGGTTTAATGTTTTTGATTTTGGTAACACAATTTAATTCCGTAGGAAAACCTATTATTATTTTGGCAGAAATATTCTTTAGTATCATTGGTGTATTTTTAGGATTAAGTATTTTTGGAATGTCTATTTCTATTGTAATGACAGGAATTGGTATTGTTGCGTTAGGAGGAATTATAGTGCGAAACGGAATACTTTTAGTTGAATTTACAGATCTTTTAATGGAGCAAGGAATGAGTGTAGAAAATGCAGTTGTAGAAGCGGGTAAAACCAGGATGACGCCTGTAATACTTACTGCCAGTGCCACTATTTTAGGTTTGATTCCTTTAGCTGTTGGATTAAATATTGATTTTGTTTCATTGTTCGAACATTTTAATCCGCATATTTTCTTTGGAGGCGATAACGTGGCCTTTTGGGGCCCCTTGAGTTGGACAATGATTTTTGGATTAAGCTTTGGAACATTGTTAACCCTATTTTTAGTACCGGCAATGTATTTGCTGATGTACAAATTAAAAGTAAGATTGGGTTTGGTTAAGAAAGCGTAATTTAATTTATATATAAATTTAGAAGAAAGGAGATATTGCTAAAGTATCTCCTTTTTTTGTTTTGATATTTTTTATACATTTACAAAAAGTTAATGATTTTAAGATGAATAAACTCAAATCTATTTTGCTTTGTGCTATTGGAATAATTTTCATTAGTGTATTTAGCTCTTGTTTAAAAGGTAATTTTAATTTAAAAAAAATGACCGAGTCATTCTGGGAACCAGATGTGGCAGTTCCTCTGGTAAATTCATCTATGACATTGAAAAACATTTTAACACTGAGTAGTGCCAATAATAATTTTAGCATAGCCTCTGATAATTTTGTTACACTGGTTTACAGAGGCAATTTATTTTCGCTAAGAGCTGATGAATTTTTTAAAATTCCAGATCAACCTATTAGCAATAGTTTTAGCTTTCCCTCGGCTGCATTGCCTATTTTCAATGCCTTAAATTTACAAGACACTTTTGAAATAAATCCTCCACTTACTACTACTTTTGATTTCAACAGCGGGTCTGCTGATTCTTACATTGATTCGATTACATTAAAAAGTTGCCTTTTTGCTGTTAATTTGGTTTCAACTTTTCAACAGCAACTTATTGTTACCATTAATATTCCTGATGCAAAAAAAAATGGAATCGCATTTTCTCAAATAGTTGAAGTTCCACCTGCAGGAAATACAAATACAACGAGAAGTGTAAATTTTAATTTGGCCGATTATAAAATTAAACTACATCAGAATGGATTACCTAATAAGCTAAAAATGATATTCGGTTTTAAATTTATAAAAACCAGTTCAACTATAACAGCTGCGCACAGCAGCATGGATATGACTATGAGTTTATCAAATATTACCTTTAAAAATTTATTTGGCTCGGTTGGACAAAAGGTGTTGGCACCCAATACCGATACCATTCCTATTACCTTATTCAACAATAGTTTTGCAGGTGGTGGCATCTCGGTGTTAAATGCCAGCGTAGGAATTAACATCACAAATGCATTTGGTTTGCCTATCAGCGCAAATTTTGAAAAAATACAAGGATACAACCCACTTTCCTTAACACCAATCATTAACATTGTTAGCCCACTGTTCAATGATCCATTGCCCATATCAACACCTCCGCAAATAGGGCAGTCGGCCAGTTCTTCATTACTGCTTAATTCTTCCAACAGTAATATCGATGATGTAATTACTAATGTATCCAAATTTTTAATCTATAAAATAGATGCCCTCTCCAATCCATCAAGTTTGCCTTTTGCGCAAAATTTCATTGAAGATACAAGTCGTTTTAAAATAGATTTAGATATCAATATTCCCTTAGAAGGCACACTCAAGAATTTAATTTTTCAGGATACTATACTGTTTAAATTTCAAGAGGTTGAAGAGCTTCAATCTTTAGGTTTAAAATTATTTTTTAAAAATGGATTTCCTATCGAAACCAATGTACAAGTTTATTTTGCAGATACCATGGGTTATGTTTTAGACTCATTACTTCAAGATGATATAATTCTTTCTTCTGCGATAGTAGGATCGAATGGAAGAGTAACTACTGCCACTGAAAAAAATACCGAAATAGTGTATCCCGAAGAAAAAATACAGCGATTAAAAAAGGTACGAAAAATTTATGTGAAAGCAACCACAAGCACCTATCAAAATGGCGCTCAAAATGTTAAAATTTATTCTGATTATCGTTTAGATTTGAAAATAGCAGGCAGAGCCAAATTAAAATTTAAATCTTAAACAAAGAATAAGAGCTCTTATGGAATATAGAAGATTAGGAAAATCAGGATTGCAAGTGAGTGTATTATCATTAGGGTCTTGGGTAACATTTGGCAACCAAATAGACGATAAAACTGCTGAGAACTTGATGAAAATTGCCTATGATGCTGGAGTAAACTTTTTCGATAATGCCGAAACTTATGCTGATGGAAAATCAGAATTAGTTATGGGAAAAATTTTGAAGAAAATGAAATGGGATCGAAGTTCCTACATTGTATCAAGCAAAGTATTTTGGGGAGGTAAATTGCCAAATCAGTTTGGATTAAGCAGAAAGCATGTTATTGAGGCTTGTGATGCAGCTTTAAAAAGACTTCAGGTTGATTATTTAGATTTATATTTTTGTCATAGACCAGATAAAAACACACCCATTGAAGAAACAGTAAGAGCCATGAGTTATTTGGTAGATAGTGGTAAAATTCTTTATTGGGGAACTTCAGAATGGAGTGCCCAACAAATAGCTGAAGCGCATGGTATAGCGCGTCAATATAATTTAGTTACTCCTACAATGGAACAACCTCAGTACAATATGTTTCATAGAGAAAGGTTTGAAATTGAATACCACCGATTATACACTGAAATTGGGCTGGGAACAACTATTTGGTCGCCATTAGCCTCAGGGTTGTTAACTGGTAAATATAATGCAAAGCTTAAGGAAAAGACAAGACTAAGCTTAGCAGGTATGGAATGGTTAAAAGATAAAACCATTGGAGAACAAGCCAAAGTAAAATTAGCGCAGGTTGATCAATTATTAAAATTAAGCACGAAATTAGAATTAACATTACCTCAATTGGCATTAAATTGGTGTATGTTTCAGGCAAACGTAAGTACGGTTATTCTTGGAGCATCAAAAGAAAGTCAGTTAAAAGAAAACTTAAATTCAATGCTCACCTTTGAAAAATACAATGCAGAAAT
>CAIKXD010000382.1 GCA_903831265.1 uncultured Bacteroidota bacterium | reverse complement strand
GTTAGATTATTTTATTGTTTTGAGTGTTTCAACTATAATTTTTCTGTCGATTATAAATTTGCTTCAAATTCCCTTATTGAATTTTAAGAATTTATTTTTTAAAGAAAATTTTATCAAACTTACAAATTATGGTTTACAAAGAATGCCAGGAGATGTTGTTTTAGGCCTGTTTATAGCCTTGCCTACTTTTATAGCAACAAATTATTTTTCAATTATAGAAGCTGGTAATATTGCATTTTGTATAAGTTTATTCAATATTATTATTGCTTTTATGTCACCAATCAATATTATTTTATTACCAAAGGCTTCAAAAATTGTATTTTATAAAGATTTTGTTCAGCTAAAGCGCATCGGTGGTAAATTATTAGCACTCGCGCTTTCAATTGGTATTTTTTCAATCATTGCCATTAATTTTTTAGCCGAATTTGTGTTAAATATCTTCAGTATTTCAGCTGAAAACAATACAGCCTTATATTTAAAAATTGTATTTACTGGGGTTATTGGCTACAGTGTTTTTAGTATAATTAGAAGTATCATTGACGCTTTTTATGCAAAGGCTAAAAACACAGTAAATATTTCAATTTCCTTCATATTTTTCATAGTATCACTCTTTACTTTAAAATTCTTAGGTATATTTACGCTGACAAATACGTTAATCGTATTTTCAATTAGTATTAATTTTTTAGGCGTAATTACCTACTATTCTTTAGTGAAAATAAACAAACTAGTTTAACATGTTATTTTTAATTACCTTTTATTTATTTTTACTTGGCTCCTCAGGATTAATTTTCTTCAACGCATTGCAAATGTGGCGTTTAAATAGAGATTTAACCTTGCCTATTAGTACATTTTTTATATACTATTTTACATTAGGCGGTGCCATTTTCTTTCCTATGGATGCATTTTTAAGCTTTAAAGGCGCCGAAATTGGATTGCATTATTTACCGATGTTCGATAGATTATTTAAGGTGAGTTTCGATTTTAATTATTTAAACGCCTGCTTACTTTATGTGTTTTTCATTCTCATATTCCAATTTACCTATCTTATATTGATGAAAAAAAAGCAACATTTAGGAGATGCATTAAATTTAAATGAGAAACATATTCCTTTTAAACTTTCAATCAATACCAACTATATAATTTTGATGTCATTGTTCTTTATTTTTACAAGTATTTATGTTTTAAGGAAAGAACTATTTTATGCTATTGCTAATGAAAAATCGATATATATTATTACTAGGGCCAATACTAATCCATATTATACTATACATCAACTTGCGAATGAATTTGCTATTATTATTCCTTTTATTGCTTATTCTTTTGCAATATTAAAAAATAACAAATACAATATCAATATCAACAAGAAGAAATTAAGCTTTGTAATTTTATTTTTATGTTGTTCGATTTCTTCAATATATATTGCAATGCTAGGCAACAGAAGAGAAATACTTTCAGGTTTAGTTATTTGCCTGTTAATTTCTTTAAATGAGTTTAAAAACATTAATTATAAAAAATTAGGAGCTATAGTATTACTTGTACTTAGTATATTTCTAATGAATAATTTTTTTAGGTCGACCAGTATCCCGAAACTAATTAATGATTTGGCGCATCCAAGCTATGTCCAAGGTTTATCGCTTAAAAAGGAAAATAATAATAATCAAGAATCAGGCGTAGCAAAGTCTAAACATGCCTTAGGTTCGTTTTTCCTTAGCAATGAATTGTTTTACGCTCATTTTTCAATGTATGGCGTTTTAGAAAAAAAGGTACCTATTACGCACGGTTCAAGTTTAATTTATCTATTTAGTTCAATAATTCCAAGATCGGTTTATGCAAAAAGACCTCCTGATATTTATAGTTATTATGCGAAGTCTGTAAATGCGGCTCCTGGACAGATATATACAATACATCATGCTACAGCATGGTATCTTAATTTTGGAATATTGGGCATTTTTATTGGGGCAATATTACTAGCTTTATTATTTGTATTTTCGTTTAGGATAAAATTTTTAAATTTAAAATATCAAAATAAATTCATAATATTTCTGAAGTTTTTAATGCCATATTTAATCTGCAGTCAAATTGTAACCTTTATTACAGCAGGGCCTGAAGCATATAAAGCCATGATCGTTGAAGGTGTAATTTTACCTATATTACTCATAGTATTTTGCACTAGAAAAGAGATTCTTTAAACAAATTTATTTTATGCTAAAGGTTGTCATATTAGGAGAGAACGGAAGTGTTCACATACAAAAATGGGTGAAGGCAATTAGTGAATTTGAGAAAATTGAATTACATGTAATCTCGTTTGATAGAGGAGTTAAATTCGATAAAGTTACCTATCATCCTCTAAAAATATATTTTAATAATAAATTAGATTTCTTTTTTAACACTAGAATTGTGCGAAGGTACCTGCGTTTAATAAATCCAGATTTGATACATGCGCATTATGCAACAAGCTATGGATATCTTGGTGCGAGAGCAAATTTTCATCCATTTGTTATTACTGGTTGGGGAGCGGATATTTTTGATAGTCCTAAGAATGTTTTAATGAAGCAACTTTTAATTAGTTCTTTTAAACAAGCCGATGCAGTTACTGTGTTGTCAAAGATAACAAAGACAGAAATTTCAAAATTGACAAATAAAAATGTAACGCTCATTCCTTTTGGTGTTGATATTGAAAAATTTAAAAAGCGTGACTTAGCTAAAGATAATTTTATTAGAATTGGCACTGTAAGAACACTTTCTGAAAAATACGGAGTAGAATTTTTAATTAGAGCTTTCTCAATAGTTTGTAAGCGGCATGATAATATTAAGTTAGAAATTGTTGGCGATGGTCCGCTGAGATCATTTTTAGAGTCGCTGGCAAAAGAGTTAGGTGTTTTTGACAAAGTAACCTTTCATGGTTATGTAAATCAAAATGCAGATTTTGAGAAGTATATTAACCTAATGTCAAGTTTCGATGTCTTTGCAATTTTATCTATTTTAGATTCAGAAACATTCGGAGTTGCGGCAGTTGAGGCTTCTTCATGCAGTTTGCCAATAATTGCAACTGATGTAGGTGGTTTACCAGAAGTTGTTCAAAATAACGAAACAGGTTTTTTAGTCCCTCCTAAGGATTTTATAGCAACTGCAAATGCGCTCGAAACGTTAATTTTAGATGAAAGTTTAAGAATTAAAATGGGCTTGCAAGGAAGATTAAAGGTTGAAAATGAATATTTTTGGAAGAACAATGTGAATAAAATGGTTAATTTGTATAAGGATATTAGCGGTTACAACAATATATAAACATGAAACCATCAATTGTAATTATAGGTGCAGGGGGCCATGGTAAAGTGGTTTATGACGCTATCTTGGCACAAAACAAATATAAAGTGCTTGGTTTTGTTGATAATAAATTGTCTATTGGGACTGTAGTGATTGATAAAGTTGCTGTAATTTGCTCACAAGAAAATGTATTAACTTTGACCAGTAAAGCAGATTATTTTATAGTTGCCATTGGTGATAATGAAGCCAGAGCCCGGGCATTTATTTCATTAATTCAATTTTTAAAGCCCGCAACAATCATCCATCAAAATGCGGCGATTGGAAGTGAAGTTAGTATTGGTGTTGGCACTGTTGTTTTGGCCAATGCCATTATTAATGCAATGTGCAATATTGGAGAAAATACAATTGTTAATTCAGGCGTTATCATTGACCATGAAGCTAATATTGGCAATCATGTTTATTTAAAATTGGCCACAATAGTTGGCAATAATTCAAATGTTAATGATTATTACACAAGCGAAATTGGGCAAAAAATAACTCCATTTTCAAGATAGCTTTGATATTCAAATAATTGTAATAATTCTTGAAAGATTCTATTTGGATATGCAGCCGTATTAACAGCTACTGCAATTGTTAATTATTTTTCAAGATTTTCTAAAAGTTCTCGCTCCAAAATAACATGTTGGTTTAATGCATCTATGAGTGTTTTAGAAACTTTGTTGAAATACCTTTTAGATTTATAAGCACCAACCCATTGTATGCCTTGCACTGCGTTGGTTAAAAATATTTCGTCTGCTCTAATTAAATCGTTGGGTTTTAGCTCTGTTTCGTAAACATATATTCGGGCCTTTGCTGCTAAATCTAAAATAACTTTACGCATAACACCATTAATACAACCCTCTGCAAGTGCCGGAGTATAAAGTACACCGTTAATTACTATAAATAAATTGCTACTGGTAAATTCACAAACATTATGCTTGTCGTTTAAGATGACTGATTCTTCAAGTTCATTATCGCGCTTAAATTTTCCGGCAAGCACATATAGTAAGCTGTTGCAAGACTTAATACTGCTCAAAACATTGCAAGGTTTTTTAATTTTTTGATATAAATCAACTTTAAGCCCTTTGCTATTTAACTCATAACCATTGGAAGATGTATGAGGCATAACATCAACAATTACTGAACATCCATTGCTCTCGGGTGCGTATAATCCGCCATCGTTTCTATAAATGTTAATTCGCACTCTTGCTTCCTTCTCAATCGCATTTTTTTGGGCCAGTACTTTAACCGTTTCTTGAATTGATTCTGAGGTTAAATCAGATGGCAAATTAATTTCTAAAATGTTCGCTGTTTCTTTGATTCTTTCGAAATGGTTTTTAATGAAAGGCATATCTCCCCCCGTCATTCTAATACTTTCGAAAAAGCCATCGCCATAACAAAAAGAGCGGTTAACAACAGTAAATAAAGGGGTTTCCTTAGCAACTATTTGATTATTGAAATTGATAAATTTACTTGTCATTGCCCTATTTTTGTGTTTCCAAAATTACAAAATAAGATGTAATACTTCATTAATATTCTTATTTGAAGGAAGTAAAATCGACTTCACTCCTACTTTGTGCGCTGCATCGCAATCTCTTTGCTTATCGCCAATAAACCATGATGCATTAACATCAACATTAAACTTAGCTATTGCTTTTTCTAAAAGCAAGGAATCGGGCTTTCGGCACAAACATTTGCTTACAGTTGGATGATGAGGACAAAAATAAATAGCCTCAAATTTTAAATTATATTTATTTGCTTCATCAATCATTTTTTGATGGCAAGCCTCCATTTGTGCATGAGTATACTTTTTTAGTGCAATGCCACTTTGATTTGTGATGACGATAAAAATAAATTCTTTTTTTTGTAATTTTTGCAAGCCTTCAAATAATCCATCATTAATTTTAAAGTCTTCTATTAAATAAGTATGCTCTCCCCGCTCAAAATTAATAACCCCATCTCTATCTAAAAAAATGCATGCTTGTTTTTTCATATTAAATCCAGCGTTCCTTAAGTATTTCAATAAAACGAATGGCAATATCTTTATCAAGTAAAATTGTAAACATGATTCCAAACAGAGCACCAAAAAAATGAGCATCGTGCCCAATATTTCCTCTATTTTGCTTGGCCAAATAGTATGAAATGGTCATATATAAAGCACCAAAAATGTAGGCAGGAATATCAAAAGGGATAAACATAAAATTAAAAATTTGTAAAGGGTTGAATAAGATATAAGCAAACACCACGGCAGAAACCGCTCCTGATGCACCAACAGCAGTATATCCAAAATTATTTTTATGTTTTTCGTAGGAAGGAATAACGGAAGTTACCATTCCTCCAACATAAAGAAGTACAAAATAAAGAACACCTTTAACACCAAAGGCAGCACCATACATATATTCGGTGCCATTTTCGCCAAAGTTGTAAAGTACATACATATTAACGGCCAAATGTAACCAGTCGGCATGAATTAAGCCATAACTTGCAATACGGTAGGCATCTTTACCCGACCCCATGATGGCGGGAAATAATTTTAATTGATCAAATAGTTTTACATTATTGAAAGCTGAAATAGAAACTACAGCGGTTATAAAAATAATGATGATTGTTACAGACACGCAGTACTATTCGGGCAATAAATTCATATTAACTTCCATTGTTGGCACAAAAGAACCTTTGTCTAAAATCGTAATTTTTTCGGAGTGGGCCTTATAACCTGGCGCCATCACATCAAGGCTGTAATTACCGGGAGGTAATATCATTACGTATTTTCCGGTAGCGGCATTTACTTTATATTGACCAAAAGTATTGTTTGATTTACTTTCAAAAACTTCAATCATTGCATTTGATGGTATCTTTTCAGTTTTAAATTCTTTAAGCACACCTTTAACAATAGTAAGTTCCGAATCAACTCCTTTAAATATAATTCTGTAGATGTCTAAATCGCCCTGACCTTCTTTTCTTAAAGCTGCCATATAACCGTAGCGTCCTTTAGAACTTATGCAAAGGTTTTTATCATCAAAAGGAGTGTTGATTGGATAACCTACATTTTTTGCGGCCCCAAAATTTAGGGTATCTGGTAAAATTTCTGATTTAAAAATATCATACCCACCCATTGAGTTATGACCTTTAGAGCTAAAATATAAGGTATAGCCGTCCAAAGAAATATTTGGAAAATCTTCATCATAAGCAGTGTTAACTTCTGGTCCTAAATTATATGCTTCTCCCCATTCTCCACTTGGTAAAATAAGTGCTCTATAAATATCAAAACCTCCCAAACCACCCGGACGATTACTAGCAAAATAGAGCGTTTTGCCGTCTGGAGATATCGAAGCAGAGCTTTCTTCATATTTTTCGCTATTAATATTTGGATTTACTTTATAAGGTTTTAAAATTTGGTTGTTCAATTTAGGACCAACAAAAACATTTCCTTTTCCTTCTTTATTATCAAAACTAAATATTAATGTGTTACCATCAGCACAAACACCAACTACCTCTTCATCTCCTTCATTAGTGTTAACAGTTTCACCAATATCTTCGCACTGTTGCCATTTTCCTTCTTTTACCGAAGAAATATATACATTGCTGGCATATTTGCCATCTGCTTTCTTTACTGAATTATCAGGTCTTAAAGAATTAAACATTAAAAAACCTTCACCTTCAGAGATAAAAGGGCTATAATCTGCAAATGGTGAATTTATTTCTTTACCAAGATTTTCAAAAGTAACTGCTACAGGCGCTTTAATTAATTCTTTGGCATTAAGGCACATATCAATTTGGTGCTGTACTTCTTTTTCTAATGCTTTTCCTGCAGGCGTGGCTATAAACTTTTTAAATTGTTCAATAGCCTTATCAAATTCTAAATGAAAGGTAAGTGATTTTGCATAAGTGTAGCTAAACATTTTATCAACGTTTGGGTCAGTTGAAGCCAATTCAAGAAATGTTTTTGCCTTTAGTTTATCTACGTTAGTTTCTACATAACAAGCCCCAACTCTATAATTATAAAAGGCATTTTTCTCGTTTCCATCAAGCAATTTAAGATAGTCTGCTAAAGCATCTTCAAAGTTTTTATTATTGAATTTCATATCGGCCACAGCCACAGGATCGTTCATATCAACAGCTTTTGGGGCGGGAGTCACAGGAACTTTTGCTTTAGGAGCGGGTGTAGTTTTAGTTTGAGCTGTTGCATCAGTTAGGTGAATAAACATAATACTAAGCAAGCAAGTAATGAAAATATTTTTTGACACCATAAGTTTAAAGTTAATCTAATAATAAAAGGCGAATATAAGTTAGATTTTTATGAATTCTAAATTTTTAGTGTAATGATAACGCAATTTTACAAAAACAATTATTGAGCATTAGAAAATTACTAGAACATTTTTAGGGCCAACCGAATTATATATAGTTTATAAATCAAATGTAATATTTACACGCTCTCCTACTCTAATTATTTGACTGTAAATTTAATGAGATATGATTGTTTAAAGCACCTGGTGTTTGTTTTATTAAATTTAGGTAGTTAATATATGTAAAATGAATAAACTATGATTTTTATCATTACAACACATTAAACTTTTTAGTACTTTCGCCATCACGCAATAATAAAAAAATAGATATTATGAATTACGATTTAATAGTTATAGGTAGTGGCCCTGGTGGCTATGTAGCGGCAATTAGAGCATCTCAATTAGGTTTAAAGACTGCTATTGTTGAAAGAGAAGAATTAGGTGGTATATGCTTAAATTGGGGATGTATACCTACCAAAGCTTTATTAAAAAGTGCTCAGGTGTTTGAATATTTAAATCACGCAAGTGATTATGGTATTAAAGTGGATGCCTACCAAGCCGATTTTTCTGCTGTGGTAAAGCGCAGTAGAGGTGTTGCCGACGGTATGAGTAAAGGAATTCAATTTTTGATGAAGAAAAACAAAATTGATGTTATTGCTGGAACTGGAAAAGTAAAGCCAGGCAAAAAAGTGGAAGTGATAGACAAAGACGGTAAAGCTGTTATTTATGAAGCAAAGCATATTGTTTTAGCTGTAGGAGCGCGTTCGAGAGAGTTACCTAATTTAAAGCAAGATGGTAAAAAAATTATAGGTTATCGTATGGCTATGACATTGCCTTCGTTGCCAAAGTCAATGGTAGTAGTAGGGTCTGGTGCTATTGGTAGTGAGTTTGCTTATTTTTATGCAACCATGGGAACAAAAGTTACTTTAGTTGAGTTTTTACCTACCATTGTTCCTGTTGAAGATGAAGAAGTATCAAAGCAATTAGAGCGTTCTTTCAAAAAGATTGGCATTGATGTTATGACAGAATCTTCGGTTGAGTCGGTTGACACGAGCGGCACATTATCTAAAGTTAAAATAAAAACAAAAACTGGCGAAAAATTAATTGAGGCAGAAATTGTTTTATCTGCCGTTGGCATTCAATCTAACTTAGAAAATTTAGGTTTGGAGGAAACAGGTATAGTAACAGACAAAGGCAAAATTAAGGTAAATGAATACTACGCAACCAACCAACCCGGATATTATGCTATTGGCGATTGTGTTGGAGGTCAAGCACTAGCTCATGTAGCAAGCGCAGAAGCTATCATATGCATTGAGAAAATAGCAGGTCACCATCCTGAACCATTGAATTATGCGAATATACCGGGTTGTACATACAGTAACCCAGAAATTGCCTCGGTTGGCATGACAGAGAAAGCTGCAAAAGAAGCTGGTTATACTTTAAAAGTTGGCAAGTTTCCATTTTCAGCATCAGGTAAAGCAAGCGCTGCCGGAGCAAAAGATGGTTTTGTTAAGTTAATTTTTGATGCCAAATATGGTGAATTGCTTGGTGCACACATGATTGGAGCAAATGTAACCGAAATGATTGCAGAATTAGTTTTAGCGCGTAAGCTAGAAACTACAGGTCACGAAATTATTAAGGCAGTTCACCCACATCCAACAATGAGCGAGGCGGTAATGGAAGCAGCAGCTGCTGCTTATGGCGAAGTAATTCACTTGTAAAATTAGTTTGAAAAATAAATTTAAACCTAGTATGAAACAAGCAGTCAATATGTTTTTTATTAGCAGCTTTGCCTGCTTGTTTCTTATTCCTTTTGTTGATGCTAGCGCGCAACAAAAAGAGAAAAAAATAATACAATTTAGCGGTGTTGTGGTAACTGGCGACAGTTTAAAACCGGTACCTTTTACTAATATTTTTGTAACCGGAACCAGAACGGCCACACTTTCTGATTACTATGGTTTTTTTTCCTTTGCAGCTGAAGAAGGAACTGATATTACATTTTCGGCTATAGGCTTCAAAAAAGCACATTTTGTAATCCCAGATACTTGTCATGAAACGAGATATTCAATGATTCAAATATTATTTTTGGATACAGTAATGTTAAGAGAGGCAACAATTTATTCATGGCCAACGAGAGAGCAATTTAGACAGGCTTTTTTGAATATGGACAATATGAATGATGACATGGCGCGAGCGCAAAAGAATTTGGCAAAGGAGGAAATGGAAATCATTTCAATGAATATGGGAATGAGTGGACAAGAAAATTTCAAAAATACGATGCAACAATATCAGTCACGTATGTATTACGCTGGTGGAAGGCCTCCGATGACTATTATGGACCCTCTTAAATGGGCCGAATTTGTAAAAGCTTGGAAACGTGGTGATTTTAAAAGTAAGGAATAATATAAAATTATTACTTAAAAATTTTTAAAAGTAATTCCTGCAAATATTGGGAATTAATGCATAAATCTTTAAGTTGGAAAGTGATTTTTGATTTTATATGGCAAGATAATTTTGGTGTTTTATTTGCGATGTTTACCCTATATGGCAATTAGAATTAAGTCTTACTTAAATTATATATTATACTGAAATACAAATATTTAAATTATATCACTTAAATCAATTCTGTATTTAAAAACAACAGCCTACTTTTGAAGTATATTTTTACTTTTTAAGGTTTAAACCTGGATTACGAAATAGGTGTTACTGACCAATATAATTTTATAGCAACATCGAGTACTCACTAACTGTTTAGATTGTACAAATAGCGAGCAGATTTAAAATTGAAAATGAAAGAAGTAAGAATTTGAGATTGGAGTAAAATGATTTAGTAGACTTTTAAGGCATCATTTGGGTTTAATTCAAAAGATCCATCTTTTTTGAAGTAAAATTACTGACACCTATCTCTGATTATTAATTTCTGATAATAAACAATCCTAGTTTAACATTGCTGTTATTGCGCATAAGCCTCACTAAAGTATGTTAAACTCCCTATTTTTTTCTTCCTATAAAGGAGTAAAATATTTTGTTATAATTTTTAAAGCCAATAGTTTGTGGTACATCACTATGGCCTGCTCCCACAGTTCTTTGCACATCTGAAATGGTACCAGTATAATTTTTATACAATACATCTCCATTAGTTTCAATGGGAATAAAGTAATCTCTGGTTCCATGCATCAAGAAAAACGGCTGCTGTATTTTTTTTATTCTCTGGTTATTATCACACTTAAAGGTGGTAAAGAAAAGAGGATCAAGATTTAATCCGGCACCATCATTTACGATTGTAGCAACTGAGGCAAAAGGAGCTTCTAATGCAAGGCAAAATGGTTTGTAATTTGCCGGTGTAAAATAGGCAATATAAGTTGCAGCAGCAGATCCTAAACTAAAACCATAAACTCCATATTTTTGAGCCAAAACTCCTTTTCTTTTAATCCATGATATGGCAGCATTTGCATCTGCATACATCGTTTCTTCGGTTGATTTCCCTTCGGATAATCCGTAACCTCTATAATCAATCATTAATACGCCATAATTAAACTTACCCCCTGTGTGAGCAAGCAACTTAGCTCTTTGCCAATAAAAATCCATGTGATCTTTATTACCATGAAAGTATACTAAAACAGAATCATTGGCAATAAGCTCTCTGGTTCCTACATTTTTAAAATTGCCAATATAAACCGCCCAAATTTTAGTAGAATCCGTTTCATTGGCAGTTTTCGACCATATAGGAAAAACATGCACTAAAGAGTCAGGAATGTCATAATCATCACTCAGTTTAAAATCAACAGTGCCACCGTAATCATCTAATTTGTACTCCGTGATTTTACTAGGGTTGAATAAATTATCGTTTAAATTTTTCTTACAAGAAGCAATACCAAGGAGCAACGCAGAAACGGTAAATATAATATTGAACTTTCTCATGAAATTAAAATTTATAGCTAGCGCCAAAATAAATACCTATACCACCATAAGGAATGATTGGTTTTATATAATCTACTGGCCCTGTATCATTTCTTCTAAATGGAACTAAATACTTAAACTCGGCCTGAAACATTAAACCTTTTTTTGTATTCCAAACATAGCCAACTTGAGGACTTGGGAACCAAATATTAGATTGTTTTTCACCATTTATTTTTCTAGTTGCAGGTTCAAACCAGTTGCATATTCCACCGTAGTAGTAGTTTTCATTCAAAGGATTTCTTTTAATAAAATTAACGTCAATTTGAGGATAAACCCTTCTTAATGAATCTCTTATAAGAATATTTAATGTTGGAGCAACAGTAACTGCGTATTTAGCAGAGTCATTGTTTACGAGGTATTTGTTTAAACCGATCTCCATTTGCAAATTACCATATAATGCAGCAGTAGGATGTATTGAAGCAAAAAATGTTGTGCTATCAGTTAAACCGCGCGAATAAGTAATTGTTGTATATGGCACTGGTGTAATTATTTTGCCGTATTGAATCATTGGCCCTCCAAGAGAGGCGCTTATTGTATTTTCTTTATAACAGAGCGGCAACACTGCTCTTGTTGGAGCACAAGAATTGAGCAATGCAGCTAAAAATAAAAATGAAAAAATTCTAATAACAAACAACTTCATAAGGCAAATAAACACATTTTAGTTTAAAAAATTGCAATCATTAACTTAAAGATAATATGAATTTTTCAACATCAAAACTACTTTTTTATCGATTGGATAAGTTAATTCATTTTCTTCTATTTCTTTAATAGTTAACCAGCGTAAACTTTGTGAGCCATGTATGGGCTCAAAATCAAATCTTTTAGCACTTGTTTTTAGATCAACGTTTTCCTTTCTTTGAATTAAATAATACACAGAAATAAGCTGATGTTGGGGATTAAAGAATGATGGCACGTAAAAATCTGTGGTGTAAAAATGTGATTTAACTAAAATTTCTAAATTTAATTCTTCTTTAAATTCTCTATGCAAACAATCAATTAGGCTCTCGCCTATTTCGTGTCCACCGCCGGGAAATTTGGTCATATAAATTCCTTTAAAAAATTCATCACTCACTAAAATAGCCTCATTTTCGATAAGTAAACCGTAAACTCTGATATTGTACATGTTTGAAATTTAAAATTTACGACCAATCCACTTGTTAAAATTATCTGATTGCTCTGGTGAAATTTGATCATTTTTCATAACCAAATAGGTTTTGTAATACATTTCTGTATTTGATTTTAATTTTATTTCACGGCTTTTGCCTTCCGTTATTACTTTTAATGTAAATGATTCGCGCCAAAAATAATTACACCAGTCGTTTAAATTATTTTTTACTTCAAATCCGTTTACAGCAACTATTTTATCTTTTAAAGATAAACCCGCTTGGTCTGCTAAAGAATTAGGAAAAATTGAAACAACGATGGTTTCGTTATTTTGTTCAAGCGTTTTAAATCCTAAAAACGATTCGTAAGGCTTTTTTGAGGCTACAACTGATAATTCTAAGCCAAAATAATCTAATGAATCAGCAAGTAATTCATTAAAAGGTTCAATACCATCAACCAAACTATAGAAAAAGTGATTCCAATCTTTACCGGTAATATTTTCGATTATAGTTTGATAATCGTTGGCTGTATATCCAATTTTATTTTTCCCAAAATCGTTATAAAGTATAACCATCACATCATCCAAGGAAGCCTTATTTGCCGTTTGCTTTCTTATTTGAGCATCGGCCATAAAGGCCAAAAGACAACCTTCGGTATAAATAGAAACTTTTCTGTTTGGCACGCCCGGAACGTAACCATCAAGCCATGTATCAAAGGATGACTGGGCAACACTGTAGTTAAATCGACCATGATTGTCGAGGTGCTTTTGAATTTGTTGGGTTAAGGTTTTAAAATAATCGGCATCTGTAAATATGCCAGAACGGTAGAGCATTAAATCGCCATAATATGTGGTAACGCCTTCATAAACATAGCCAGTAGTAGCATAGTTTTCGCTGTTGTACTTGTATGGCAGCATTTCTTTAGGACGTATATTTTTTACATTCCAGGTATGAAATAATTCATGCGAGCTCACCCCAAGTAATTCATCATAGAGGTCTTTACGCATTAAATTATATGATGGACCAATTGCAATTACTGTTGAATCGGCATGCTCAACACCATGATAAAATTGAAACGGCAGTACTTGAATTAAAAAATGATAGCGTTCCGTTGGAAAGGTTTTAAACAAAACAAATTGTTCATTAATGAAAATGAAAAAGTCGCCAATAATTTTTGCCCAATCTGGTTTGCACTCGCCTTGAAACCAAATATTAAACTCTACCCCATCAAGCACGAACAAATTATGTTGGAGGCTATTGCTACATATAAATGGCGTATCTACTAAAACATGATAATCTTCGGCAATTGTTTTAATTACTTTTTGGTTGTTTTCTTTTGAAGTGCTTATTACATTTAATGCGCCTGCAAGATCGTAATCCAACGGCAGCTTAATTTCTAAACGGCATGGTTCTTCTAGTTTTTGCTCGCAATAGATTAAACAATTAATTGGATTTACGTACAATTGCGTTTCGTCAAGCCATGTGCTTCCGGCATTTAACTCTGCTGCATAATAGTTGTAAACAATAGTAATTATACTTTCGCCTTCAGTATTAATAAGCCATTTATCCTTGGTGTTTTTTTTATATTGAAGTGCTACCCCTCTTGAATTAAGCACTTTAAATTGTTGAATATTTTTTGCAAAATTACCTAATTCATATCTTCCAGGTCGCCACGAGGGCAACTGCACTTCTATCTGTGGCAACGAAATGTTATCGATGGTGCATTCAATATCAATATAATGCCTGTTAGGATTGGAGAATGAAATTTTATAATTCATGACAAATGCTTTATTACACAAATTAAGGAATAAGGAATGGCTAAACTTTTAATCTATTGAAATATGAATTAACAATTTGATTGTTAATATAAAAGATAGAAAAAAGAATGGTATTAATTTTTATGCCAACAGTGCAAAAAAGTAATCTATCACAACGTTTTAAGGAAGAAATTAGCTCACTAAAGATGCTAACTGCTCTTCAATCATTTTAATTTTTGTTAGTGCATCTTCCATCTTTTTGCGCTCGTTGGCAATTACTTCTGGCTTGGCATTGGCTACAAATTTTTCATTACCGAGTTTTTTGCTTACGCTTTCGAGAAATCCATTTAAGTACTTTAACTCTTCGGCATATTTAACTTTTTCTGCAGTAATATCAATTGATTGAGCTAATGGTACAAAATATTCAATAGTACCAATCATAAAGTTTAAAGCTGCTTGTGGCTTATCATCCACCAATTCAATAACCGACAAATTAGCAGATTTTTTAATGATTGCATCGAATAATTGATTTCGCTTAGCATCAACTTTTGTCATCAGTTGCAATTTTTCTTTTGGCGATAATCCTTTTTGATTTCTTATGTTTCTAACCTGTTGAATTACTTCTGAAGCATGCGTAAAACCGGCTAAGATAGCCTCATCAACATTTCCTTCAACGGGCCACTTGGCAACCATTATAGAATTACTTTCTGTTCTATCTTCAATTAAATGCCACAATTCTTCGGTAATGAAAGGCATAAATGGATGTAATAATTTTAATAGGTTACCGAAATTAGTGATTGTTTGCTGATAGGTTACTAAATCAATTGGTAAAGCCTTTCCATCTATAAAGTCGGGTTTAATCATTTCTAAATACCAAGCACAAAAGTCGTCCCAAACTAACTTATAAGTGGTCATGAGTACCTCGCTCATGCGGTATTTGCTATACAAATCGTTAATTAGCGCTAATTGCTGATTAAATCTTGATTCGAACCATTCACAAGCCAATTTATTATTTTCTGGCTGCGTTTTATTTTCATCAACTTCAAATCCTTTGATTAAACGAAATGCGTTCCATATTTTATTGTTGAAATTTCTCCCCTGCTCTATTAAGCTTTCATCAAAAGGTAAATCATTTCCTGCCGGAGAGGTTAGTAACATACCCATTCGTACAGCATCAGCACCGTTTTTGGCAATTAAATCTAATGGATCAGGACTATTACCTAATGATTTGCTCATTTTACGTCCTAATTTATCGCGTACAATTCCTGTAAGGTAAACATTGGTAAAAGGCTTTTCACCTCGGTATTCATAACCTGCAATAATCATACGCGCCACCCAAAAGAATAAAATTTCAGGAGCAGTAACTAAATCATTAGTTGGATAATAGTATTTAATATCGGCATTCTCAGGATCTTTAAATCCATCAAAAACACTTATTGGCCATAGCCATGAGCTAAACCAAGTATCAACAACATCTTCATCTTGTTTTAAGCTGGTAACTGTTGCATCAGAATAGGAATTTTTATATTTTACTAGGGCTTCTTCGTGAGTTTTTGCCACTACAAAATTTCCTTTTGCATCATACCAAGCAGGAATTTGTTGTCCCCACCAAAGCTGTCGACTAATGCACCAATCATGTACATTTTCCATCCAATGCTTGTATGTGTTTACAAACTTATCTGGAATCAATTTTACTTCACCGTTTAAAACAGCATCAAGCGCAGGTTTAGATATTTTATCCATTTTTAAAAACCATTGCATACTTAGTTTAGGCTCAATTACAGCATCTGTTCTTTCGCTGTAGCCTACTTTGTTTTTTATGTCTTCTACCTTAACAATGTGGCCAGCCTCTTCTAAATCTTTGGCAATTTTTTTACGCACTGCAAAACGATCTTCACCAATATAAAAGCCTGCTGCTTCACTCATGGTGCCATTTGCAGCAATAGTATCAATTACTTCTAATTTATGTTTTACTCCTAAATTGTAATCATTAATATCATGCGCTGGCGTCACTTTTAAGGCACCAGTTCCAAATTCTATGTCAATATAGTCATCAAAAATAATAGGTACTTTACGCTCTGCAAAAGGGATTACAGCAAATTTACCTTTAAGATGTTTATAACGTTCATCATCAGGGTGCACGCAAACAGCAGTATCACCTAAAATAGTTTCGGGACGTGTTGTAGCAATTGTGATAAATTCATTTTCTTTTACTGAACTACCATCTTCATTCACCAATTTGTAATTCACATAATAAAGCTTTGCATTGGTTTCTTTATGAATAACTTCTTCATCAGAAACGGCAGTCATGCCCGCTGGATCCCAATTAACCATGCGCACGCCACGGTATATTTGACCTTTATTATATAAATCAATAAACACATCAATCACAGCTTCACTTAGATCATCTTCCATGGTAAAGCGTGTACGGTCCCAATCGCATGAAGCACCTAATTTCTTTAGCTGTTCAAGAATAATGCCTCCATATTTTTCTTTCCACTCAAAAGCATATTTTAAAAACTCCTCTCGGGTTAAATCTGTTTTTTTGATGCCTTTTTCTTTCAATAAATTTACCACTTTTGCTTCGGTAGCAATAGATGCATGATCGGTACCTGGCACC
The DNA here is from genome assembly GCA_903831265.1 of uncultured Bacteroidota bacterium. GTDB lineage: Bacteria > Bacteroidota > Bacteroidia > UBA4408 > UBA4408 > CAIKXD01. The sequence goes on along the minus strand of CAIKXD010000382.1, from coordinate 11,910 downwards.
CAGCAAGCATTTTTACCTTGCATACGGGCACGTCTGATGAGGACATCTTGAATGGTATTGTTAAGCATGTGGCCCATGTGTAATACCCCAGTAACATTGGGTGGAGGAATAACTATGGTATAAGGCTCACGCTCATCGGGTGTTGATTTAAAATACTTTTTATCGAGCCAATATTGATACCATTTATCTTCAACTGTTGCTGGATTATATGTCTTAGGAATTTCCATGTTTTTATTTTGAGGTTGCGAAAATAAGTATTTCTTGGGAAGATTGATAGTAGGCATTATAATAAATTGTTTAAGGTTTACAAAAACAAAGTTGTTGTTTATACATACTCGTATGACTTATTCCGATCATAATTTTAAAATTACAGGAATCAAGAATTTCATATATTTGAGATCAAAACTAATTTCAATGATAAGACGCCTCTGTAATTCAATAGCTTGCTTGTTATTTTTAACTCTTTACAATTTAACACCAATTCATGCTCAAGAGAAAGGCCGCTGGATAATTGTTAATAATCATCCTAAGGCGATAACTATTGTTGACACACTAAAATTTAAAGATTTTGATACTAGAGCTTACACTGTTGGAACATACAAAGTAAAAGCATGGCGACCAGGTGGTGTGTTAGTAGATACCAGTATAACCGTTAGAAAAGACACCGTCAGCTTTTTAAAAATAAAAATTAAAGATACTCCTGCTTACACAAATTATAAAAGCGACAGATTGAGTTATAAAATAAAAAAATGGACGCCTAAGGTTGTGGTTTTACTCAGTGCGGTTTCTTTACAATTACTTTATGTAAATTCAAAAAAAAAGGCAGATAATCTTGAAGAAACTTATATTAGCTATAAAGCACAATATGATAATCTTTACAACACCTCTTCTCTTAATTTACTAAAATATAACAGCGAACAAACCTATAATGAATACTTAAAAGAAGTAAAAAAACAAAACAGATATTCGGTTTTAAGATTGGTTGTGCCGGCATTAATTGCAACAACCATCATTATCGACCTAACTAACAAAAAGCCAGCGCCATACATTGAATCTCCTTTGTTGACCTATGCTCGTCATTCTAATAACATTGAGCAAGGTAGTTTAGGTTTCAACTTAATTTGTAAATTTTAATTCTAAAGCACATGATTAAAAAATTGTTTATTGTTGTTTGTATTTGCATCACTGCATTTTCATGCAAAAAAGCGATTGAACCTCTTGATTTTAAAAGCAATCCTGTTGACCCAGCATCGGGAGTGAAGCTTAAAATGATTGAAATTGATAGCGTTAACTATGGTCAATCATTTTGGAATGGCCCCTATCGGATTGTTTACTTCCATGTTAATTTTGACCAAATACCAAAGCAACTTGGAACCCCTTGGAAAATCGATATTTATTATGATGAGATTTATCAATTTAACAGACAAATTAATTTAAACAACAATTCTACTTATTCATTTTATTTTTATGGTGGTACATCTGATTTTAAGTTGGGATTTATTATAGTTTCCTTTGATGAAAAACGAACTGACATGATTAAACCTGTTATGCCATAAACAATGAACAATGGATATTAATCATTTTATGAAACAATTTCAAAACATAACTTTTGCTTTTTTGATTCTAACTGTCATCATGAAAACGAATTTAATAGCACAAACTAATAGTGAAAACTATCAACACGAAATAAAGCAATGGCATCAAAACAGAGAAACTAACCTAAAAAAAGAATCAGGCTGGCTCACGGTTTCGGGCTTGTTTTGGTTAGATGAAGGCGAAAACACATTTGGAAGTGGAAAGGAAAATAAAATTGTTTTTCCAGATGGTAAAGCAGATGCAAAAATTGGAAGTTTGATTTTGATTAAAGATGAAGTAAGATTGAATATTTTGCCCAACATAGAAGTAAAAAGAAACGATACCTTATTTAGCTCAGGCATTATTTTCAGCAATGATTTAGAAGAGCAGAGTGTAATTCTATCTCATAAAAACTTGCGTTGGTTTATCATTAAAAGAGGCAACAGATATGGCGTTCGCTTGCGCGATTTAGAAAGCGATGCGCGAAAAAACTTTACCCATATTGAATGTTTTCCTGTAATAGAAAAATGGAAAGTTAATGCCACTTTTGAAGCACCAAATTCAAAAAAAACAATTCCAATTCATGATGTTATTGGCAATACTACTGAAACAACATTTGGTGGAACTTTAAAATTTGAAATTGATGGAAAATCATACACGCTCGATGCAACCTTAGAAGGCGAAGATGATTTATTTATTGTGTTTGGCGATTACACAAACGGAGTAAAAACTTATGGTGCAGGTCGTTTTTTGTATGCAAAGAAACCCAAGGAAGGAAACAAGTTAGTTTTAGATTTTAATAAATCATACAACCCACCGTGTGCGTTCACCGATTTCGCTACGTGCCCACTCCCACCCGACCAAAACAAACTGCCTTTTGAGGTTTTAGCTGGTGAATTAAAGTATGGGAATCATTAAGGATTTTCAAATTTCATTGCCACAGATTTACAGATTATATTTAACCGCAAAGGCGCAAAGTTCGCTAAGAAAAGATTATTCAATTTTCAAATTTCATTGCCACAGATTCACAGATTATATTTAACCGCAAAGGCGCAAAGAAGGCGCAAAGTTCGCTTAGAAAAGATTATTTGATTTTCAAATTTCATTGCCACAGATTCACAGATTATATTTAACCGCAAAGGCGCAAAGGAGGCGCAAAGTTCGCTAAGAAAAGATTATTTAATTTTCAAATTTCATTGCCACAGATTCGCAGATTATATTTAACCGAAAAGGCGCAAAGGAGGCGCAAAGTTCGCTAAGAAAAGATTATTTAATTTTCAAATTTCATTGCCACAGATTCGCAGATTATATTTAACCGCAAAGGCGCAAAGAAGGCGCAAAGTTCGCTAAGAAAAGATTATTCAATTTTCAAATTTCATTGCCACAGATTTACAGATTATATTTAACCGCAAAGGCGCAAAGTTCGCTAAGAAAAGATTATTCAATTTTCAAATCGCGATGCTTCGGGATCAAATTAAATTGTTTCATTGGCACATTGAAAAATTGGCACATTGGCTGTTTGTTTTCAATTCGTTGCCACCAGCACTTTAATTTTTCCTCCTGGAATCAATTTGTAGTCTTTGCCTAAATTATTAATACGCATTAACTCATCTACAGAGCCCATTTTGTATTTGTTGGTGATGTGCCATAGTGTATCGCCTTTTTGAATGACGTGATATACCACCTTTGCATTTTTATCTAGCTTAATATTAGCGTTCACCATACTTGGAGTTGCTTCCACTGAGAATGTTTCAGTTTTTGAAGTGTCGGATTTTGCTAATAATGAATCGGGTGAAAGCTTTGCTGTATTTAGAGTTGAAGCCACATTTTTGGGTACCGATTTTTGATTGGGTACAAAAACAACCAATTTAGTGCCCGTTTTTACAGCATTGCCTTTTATTTTATTCCATTGTTTTAGATCAGAAGCACTGCATTGGTATTTGCTTGCAATTTTTTGAAGATTTTCTCCTTTTTTTACTTTGTGATATTTTTTTGCAGGCGCAGTTTGCATGGCCAATTGCATGATGCTGTCTCTACTTAGTTCTTCATTTCTTTTGTAGTTATAAATGGCCGTTTCATTATTGATAAAGGCACCTGTTTTGTTTGCTGGTAAATACAAATGACGATAATTTCCATATCCAGGCACGCGTTTTAATTTATAGGCTGGATTTAAAAAAATTAAATCCTCCATTGGCACATCAATTATTTTAGAAACTGCTTCAAATGTAACTGCTTGCTTAGCATGAACAGTATCGGCATAAAAGTAACTTTGCTTTGCTGCAATGGGATAAATATTATGCTCTTTTGAAAAATTCATTAAATAATTTACTGCTATAAAGGCAGGCACATAACCTTGTGTTTCTACAGGCAAATAGGGCCTAATTTCCCAATATGTTTTTTTGTTCCCACTTCTGCGTATGGCTTTGCTTAAAGTTCCAGGACCGCAATTGTATGCTGCTAAGACCATTTGCCAATCGCCAAACATGCCATACAAATATTTAAAATAGCGGCATGCTCCTTCGGTTGCTTTTAAAGGATCTCTTCTATCATCAACATAAGAATTTACTTCTAAACCATACATTTTACCCGTAGGATACATAAATTGCCATAAACCTCCAGCGCCAGATTTGCTGATGGCATTTGGATTTAATGCTGATTCTACAATGGCTAAATATTTTAGTTCTAAAGGTAGTTCATACTTTGCTAATTTTTCTTCAAACAAAGGAAAATACACTTGCGATAGGCCTATCAATCGGCTCACTAGTACTCTTCTACGTAAAGAATACATATCAATATAAGCCTTTACAGCGCTATTGTATAATAAATCAAAAGGCGTTTGTTCATCTAATTTAGCGAGGCGTGCTTCATAAACCAATTCATCAAAATAAGGTATAAAACCAGTTTTGTAATTAGACATGTCGAACAAACATGAATCGGATAAATAACTATTGCATTCAAAATACTTAGTCAACTGCAAACTATCAAGCATGGCCAAAATGGGGTCGTCTTGTATATATACAAAGGTAGAATCGCCTACTTTGTTGTTTGCAAAGTTTATATTGCTATGCAAACATATAAGTACCAATAACCCTTTTTTAATTAAATCTAACATTTTAAAATTTGTTTACACTAAAACGCAAATATGCAACTGATAGTCGCAAAAAAATGATAAAACTAGAATCAATTATTAACCTTTAACTGTTGGTATATTTTAAAGATTATTAAGGTCTTGTAAAAAATGTCAACTTGCCATTTTTGTAGGCCACATTTCGCCAGTCGTTAAAATCAAACTCAATAATTGCTAAACCACATGTAGGGAGCTCAATGGAACCATTACCCGAAAAATAATAAGCTAATTGACTAAAGCCAGGATTATGTCCAAAAATAATAGCTACTTCATTTTTATTATCGATCGATTGAACCAAATCGATTAGTGTATCCGCTGAAGCTTCATATATGTTTTTTTCTTTAATAATATGCTCTTCTTTAATTTTAAAGGCATTTGCAAATCTTTTAGCAGTGCTCCATGCTCTTTTTGCTGTGCTTGATATAAATACATCAGGGCAGTTTATTTGTTGAGTTAAGCGTGATGCCATTTTTTCTGCGTCTGCTTTTCCGCCATCAGTTAGCTTGCGTTCAAAATCAGTTTTATTGGCTGCAAGCTCTTCTGCTTTGGCGTGTCTAACAATAATCAATGTTTTCATTTAATATAATATTATGCTGTAAAATTAGTTATCCTTTTAAATGTAAATCATTAATTTTAATAATTTCGAAAGTACTTTTCAGCATTAATAACATTTTGAATTTTGATATTCGCAAGAAGTAATTAAATTTGAGCAGTAATCATTAAATGAAATATGTTATGAAAAGAGCAATAATTTTGAGTGTCCTTATTTTAGCAAACTACCTATACAGTTGTGCTCAGGTAAACACCGACACAACTAAAATAAGTGCAGTACAAGATAGCGTTACAGCAATTAACTTGATGCCATCCCAAGAAGCTGAATTAGCTTACAATTCGGGTATTGAAAAAATGAAAATTGGAGATTACAAAACAGCTATTGAACATTTTGATGAAGCATTAAAATTAAAGCCAGATTGGGCTAAAGCTTTTTTTAACAGAGCCGTAGCTAAAAAGGAAAAGAAAATGTACCAGGCAGCGATCGAAGATTTTGAAAAATGTTTGAATCCTGCTGACTCTATTAAAGATGTGTTATATAACATGGCGCAAACCAATGTTTTATTAAAAGATTACGAAAAGGCTAAGGCAAATTATTCGAAATCGATTGAATTAAATGAAAATACCGCTCAATGTTATTATTTTAGAGGCAATGTTTTTTTTAATGAGCAAAAATATTTGGAAGCAATTGATGATTTTACAAACGCAATAAAAGTTATGCCCGATTATGCTTATGCTTATAACGATAGAGCCAGCGCAAAGCGTCAACTTGAGGATTACGATGGAGCAATTTCTGACTACAACAAAGCCGTACAGCTCGATGGTCAAATGGCATTTACTTTCAACAATTTAGGTTCGGCCTTGCGTAAAAAAGGAGATGTAAAAAGTGCTATCGATAATTATACTAAGGCCATAGTTGCTAAGGCTGACAATTATATTGCTTACAATAACAGAGGTTCTGCCAAGTTTGATGCAGGCGATTACCAAGGAGCAATTGATGATTTTACTGCAGCTATTAAAATTAAAGGCGATTACGCCTATGCCTATAATAACAGGGCTGCTGCAAAATTTAAACTTAAAAATTACAATGGGTCAATTGATGATGCTACTGAAGCAATACAATTAAACTATGATTATGGAGCCGCTTATTTAAACAGAGGTATCGCAAAAGAAATGATACGCGACCCAAAAGGCGCATGCAGGGATTGGGAGAAAGCTAAAAAATTAGGCAATGAAGCTGCCAGCAAATACATGAGCGACTGTAAATAAGTTTAAGTTAACCAAACATTAATATTAAGAGTATGAAAAATATCATTACAATTATAATTCTTTCTTTGAGTATCGCCTCTTTCGGACAAACTGTTAAAGACACTCCATTCGAAAAAGACTTTTTTCCTAATCAAAAAGATCAGCTCAAAGAAGCCAAAAGAGCCATGGAAATGGGTTCAGAAGAATACGAAGGCACTAGACCTGGGCGTTATAAATTTGCTTTAGAATATTATTTAAAAGCGCAGGCATTTAATCCTAACAATGCTTTTCTTAACTTTCGAATTGGGGTATGTTATATTAATGGAAATTTTAAAAATAAATCAAAAACACATTTCGAAAAAGCTTATGAATTAAATCCTGCTATTGACCCTGAAATTCATTATTATTTAGGAAGAGGTTACCATTTAAATATGGATTGGGACAAGGCTATTGCCGAATATCAAACATTTAAAGCTGGTTTAGATCCTAAGAAAAAAGATCAAGCACCATTGATGGCAGATGCCAATAAGAAAATTGCAGAATGTAACTTTGGCAAGGAGCTAGTAAAAAATCCTGTACGTGTGTTTATCGATAATATTGGAAACAAAGTAAATTCACCCTATCCTGATTACGGCCCAATTATTTCTGCCGATGAAGATGTAATGTACTTTACCTCTAGAAGAAATACAACAACTGGTGGTAATATTGATGAAAATTATGATGAATATTTTGAAGATATTTTTGTAACCTACAAATTTAATGAAGAATGGGGAGTGCCTACCAATGTTGGTCCTCCAATAAACACGCCTGGTCATGATGCTACAGTAAATGTTTCTCCAGATGGACAAATTATGTTTACCTATCGCGATGATAAAGGTTATGGTAATATTTATCAAAGCAATTTAATAGGTGATAAATTTAGTGAACCTGATAAAATGTCGAAGGCTATCAATAGCAGTGAACATGAATCATCGGCTTCTATTTCTTATGAGGGAAAAACGCTCTTTTTTGTGAGCGATAGAAAAGATGGAAGTTATGGCGGTCGTGATATTTATTATGTAAATAAAAACGAAAATAATAAATGGGAACAACCATATAATATGGGCACTACCATTAATACAAAATATAATGAAGAAGGTGTTTTTATTGTGCCCGATGGCAAAACATTATATTTTAGTTCGGAAGGGCACAGCAGTATGGGTGGTTTTGATATCTTTAAATGTGAGTTAAAAAATGGAATGTGGTCTGAGCCTGTTAATCTTGGATATCCAATAAATACGCCTGATGACGATGTGTTTTTTGTAATTTCAGCTAGTGGTAAGCACGGATATTATGCTTCTGTAAAAATTGATGGTTTTGGTGAAAAAGATATTTATTTAGTTTCATTCTTAGGTCCCGAAAAACCTGTTCAGTTAAGCAATGAAGACAATTTGCTAGCCAGTGTTGAAGCCCCTGTGAGCGAAGTTTATATTGCACCAGCAGTTGAAATTAATGCCAATGCTGTTACCCTTCTAAAGGGAATTATTTCTGACGCCATAACACAAAAAGTGTTGGAAGCCGAAATTGTGCTTATTGATAACACATTAAATGTAGAAATTGCCACTTTTAAATCAAATAGTAAATCGGGAAAATACCTAGTTACCTTACCATCTGGAAAGAATTATGGTATTGCTGTTAAGGCCGAAGGTTACTTGTTCCACTCCGAAAATTTTGATATTCCTCTTTCTGCTTCTTACCAAGAAGTGATTAAAGATGTGCAACTTAAAAATGTGCAAGTGGGACAAAAAATTGTGCTAAGAAATATCTTTTTTGATTTTGATAAAGCCACACTTAGACCCGAATCTACAAACGAATTGGAGCGTCTAACAAAATTGTTGACAGACGTGCCTTCGCTAAAAATTGAAATTAGCGGACATACAGATAATAAAGGCTCTGCTGCCTATAATCAAACATTATCTGAAAGCAGATCGAAATCAGTTGTAGAATATTTGATTGGCAAAGGAATTAAAAAAGAAAGGTTGGAATACAAAGGTTACGGTCTTACACAGCCTATTGCACCTAACGATACTGATGAAGGTCGACAGTTAAATAGAAGAACCGAGTTTAAGATTTTAAGTAGGTAGATGTAAATTACTTATTTTGGATTAAAACAAGTTGCAACAGATATAAAATTAATGAATTAGTTAAAACTTATAAAAACACAAACTATGAAGCTGCGTTAGTATAGTAAAAACAATGCACCTACATTCTTGCTCAATTTATTTTATAGGTTACTATTTGCTATAGCTTTTTTGTACAAAAACAGTTTTGGCAAATGATACTCAAACGTTGAATTTACATCCATAATTTTAGCTAAATAGATTTATTATAAATCGCAGGATGAAATTCTTTTTATGATTTTTAAATCAATTCAAAAAAAACGAGTTCTTTACCAAAATGTTTTTTAAGCCAAGCAACATCTTTTGAAAGTATTTACATTAAGCACTGAGCCTACAGTAAAAGGAATAATTTTACTTCACAAACAAAAATAATATATGTCCTTTTCTAGTTTAGGTTTAAATTATCAATTATTATTACAACTAAATAAGCAGTTTTACAAAAGCCCTTACCCTATTCAAATTCAAGCTATTCCTTTAGTTTTACTTGATAAGGATATTATTGCAATTGCCCCTACTGGTTCCGGAAAAACAGTGGCTTACGCTTTGCCCATTATTCATAAATTAATTGGAAAGGCAGATGCAAAAAATAGACATGTTAAAGTTTTGGTGTTAGTTCCCACACGCGAATTGGCAGTGCAAGTTGAAAAAGTTTTTAAATCATTTTGCTCAACGCTTCCCGAAAAAATTAAAACCATGGCTGTGTTTGGCGGTGTATCTATTAATCCGCAAATGATAAATATGAATGGTGTACAAATATTGGTTGCAACACCGGGTCGACTGCTCGATTTAGTTGAATCAAAGGCTGTCTATTTATCAGATGTTGAACATTTAGTTTTAGATGAGGCGGATAAAATGTTAAACCTTGGCTTTGCTGATGAGATGCAAAAAATATTGCAACTATTACCGCAAAAACGTCAAAACCTATTATTTTCAGCAACTTTCAATTTAGCCATTGAAACGCTTTCAAATATCATTTTAAAATCTCCTGAAAAGATTGAAGTAACTGCTGAAACAGTAGCTATAGATTTAATTAACCAGCAGGCATTTGCCATCGAAGATGTTAATAAAGGTCCCTTTTTAAGAAAGTTAATTACAGAAAAAAAATTAACACAAGTATTGGTTTTTACTTCATCAGTTTTTAGAGCCGATGCTGTGGCTGAGAAACTAAATATTAATGGTATAAGTGCTTTGGCAATGCACAGTAAAAAAAGTCAAGGTTCGCGCACCGAAGCTTTGGCGCAATTTAAAGCTGGAAAAATTAAAGTGCTTGTGGCCACCGACTTAATGAGCAGAGGCATTGATATTCCTTTTTTGCCTTGTGTTATAAATTATGAGTTACCACGTTCACCTAAAGATTATATCCATCGTATAGGTCGCACAGGAAGGGCCGAATCGTCAGGTATGGCTATTAGTTTTGTAAATTCCGAAGAGCAACATCACTTTGCTGTAATTCAAAAAAAGATGAAAAAAAGCGTTGAAATTCAATTGCCAGAATAAAAAAAAAGCTGGATAATTAGTCCAGCTTTTCTATATTCATTTATGCTTGTTAATCTTGTTTATGTGGCGATTTAAACCTTGGTCTACCTTCGTTATTGGGTCTGCGAGGGTTGCTAGATTTGTTTCCTTCTCCATAAGATTTAGATTGTGCTGAACGACCTTGTGGCGCTCCACCTCCACCCTGCTTTTGTGATGCTCCTTTTTGGTGTTGAGGTCTTTGAAACTGCTTAGGTGCCTCCTTTACAGGATTGTGAATTTTTAATTCGTAAGCATGATTATCATTCACTGGAATTTTTTTGCCAATTAATTTTTGAATATCTCTCAAATATTCTTTTTCCTCAGCATCGCAAAAAGCAATGGCAATACCGCTTGCACCTGCTCTACCTGTACGTCCTATTCTATGTACATACGACTCTGGAATATTAGGCAACTCAAAATTGATTACATGAGAAAGTTCATCAATATCAATACCACGAGCGGCAATATCAGTGGCAACTAAAACTCTTGTAAGCTTAGCTTTAAAATTATTTAAGGCATTTTGACGAGCATTTTGAGACTTATTTCCATGTATAGCCTGCGCTTGGATGCCCACTTTAATCAACTCTTTAGCAATTTTATCGGAACCATGTTTAGTGCGTGCAAAAACTAATGCTCTTTCAATATTTTTATCTTTTAAGATATCAATCAACAGATTTTTTTTATTGCCTTTGTCAACAAAGTAAACCACTTGATTAATTTTATCAACAGTACTACTTACAGGTGTAACTTCTACCTTAGAAGGATTTACAAGAATAGTATTCGCTAAATTTACAATATCGGGTGGCATAGTAGCCGAAAAAAACAATGATTGACGTTTAGCTGGAAGCTTTGTTATAATGCGCTTCACATCGTGTACAAAACCCATATCGAGCATACGATCGGCTTCATCTAATACAAAGAATTCAATTTTTGAAATATCTACCAAACGTTGATTCATTAAATCTAACAAACGACCGGGAGTAGCAATTAAAATATCCACGCCCGCTTTAATGGCTTGTACTTGTGAGAATTGATTAACACCTCCAAAAATAACTTTATATTTAAGCGGTGTGTTTTTACCATAGTTTGCAAAACTTTCTTCAATTTGAATGGCCAACTCTCTAGTTGGCGTAAGCACTAAGCCTCTAATGTGTCTTTTGCCTTGCTCATTACTTTTATCTTGCACCATCAATTGAATCATTGGAATGGCAAATGCCGCAGTTTTACCGGTGCCCGTTTGTGCGCAACCTAATAAATCTTTGCGTTCTAATAAAAGTGGAATTGCTTGCTGCTGAATGGGTGTTGGTGTTGTGTAACCTTCTGCTTTTAAAGCCTTCAGAATGGGCTCAATTAAATTTAAATTTTCAAATGTCATTATACTTTTTGTAAGTTTTAGACCGCTAATAGTTATACAGTAGTGTTTCAGCGATCTTTTGAAACAGCTACAGCTATACTTGTTAAACTTCTAATTTTTGGGAAATTTTACTCCGAAAGCATTGCTGCGAGAAGGTTATTGATTTTGCAATAACACAGCAACGAGTAGTTTAATTTTTGTAATGTGCTGTAAAGATAGGAATAATATACCATTACGTTATAAATAGTTTAAAATGCAAATTTACCAGCAGCACTTAAAGCTCTTTTCTATTTAGTCTATATTACCATTAGGAAATGTTGATGCACAAAATTTTATATTAAAATAAATTGCTCAAGGACTGTTTTGTATGGAAAGAATGG
>CAIKXD010000381.1 GCA_903831265.1 uncultured Bacteroidota bacterium | reverse complement strand
CAATTTAAAAAATGGTCTGGCGATGATACCACTTCTAAATCACCTTTAGATTTAGTGGTTTCAAAACCCATCAACTTAACCTGTACTTTTGAAAAAATGGCAATCACTTCTTTGAAGATTGAAAACCTTTTAGACACTTTAGTAATTTCAAAACAACACAAGTACAATGTGAAAGGGATCTACACAAATGCTTCTACGATTGATCTAAGTGATAGTGTTAAAATAACAGCATCAAGTTCTGGCGTAAGTCTATTAACAGATAAAAATGTAGTTGGAGCGAAATCAGGTAATATAATTTTAAGTATAGAATACAATAATTTAATACTAAAGGATACAATTTATGTTTCTGAAATTGAAAATGTTGATTTAAAAACATTGCCATTTTTAACAACTCCCTCAAATGCAAGCGGTAAAGTAATTGTCCCTGTGGTTGTCATTAATTACTACCCAACAATTAATGGCATTGATTTAGATTCTAAGAGAGCGCCAAATTATGCTTCACTTGATCCACTTACTTTAAATCAAATAAAGGATAGAACAATCGATATTTTAACGATGACAAAATTTGGAATAGAAGAGGGTTCAAAATTTAGAGGTTATAATAATCCAGATGCTAAGGAAGATGTTGCTGTTAAAGTAATCAAGTACATTAATGTATATGAAATAAAGAAAACGAAATACTTAGCAAATTCTAAAATATGGGATTTTGATTTTTCGGATTTATTTGCAAAACTAAATATCAAAGATTTAGTAAATATTAATGAAGCTAAAGAGATTTGGATATCACTAAGACCATTAAGTGATGAATATCCAGTTGTAAAATCGGAAAACTTAAGCCCAGATAATTTTATTAATATATGGGAATCCAACATGTCAAGTAAGTACACAGGAGATATTTCTAATAGTAGTAGATCAAATGATGATTTGCCAATTTATAATAACTCTTATGTTGTATATGGATATAATCTTCATAGGTCATTTGCAGAAAATCTTCATAATAGAGGTCATCAAATTGAATCTCAATTAAGCTATGCAGATGTTTCTGTATCAAAAGAGCTATTTTGGAATAAATTTGTTGGTTATAAAAATACTGCTAATGGCTATAAGCCATATGGTAGAGTTGGTATGACTCATTTTCCACCAAATACAACAATAGATTATGATTGGGCAAATAAAACGAATGTATTATCTGATATTGAAAACTGGTTACCTGAAGGTGGTGAAACAAAATTAATGAATGCAGACAGGTGGCTTAATTTAAAATACAAAATACCTACTTTAAAAACATCTATCTATAGTGATAATGACGCTCAATTTAAATGGCTTATTTATTGGTTTCAGTCCATCCCAAATTCAAGCAATAAAATTATTTATAATAATGAGTCAAATCTTTCTAATTGGTGGGATATTTTCTACAATTGGGACAACTCCTATTTTAGTAATAAAACACTTTGGGAAAGAAGCAATACACTTTCAAAAATTTCAATCAAAGATAAAAATTTTGAAGCAGCTTTAATTAAAATTGGTATAGATGATAAAATCGATGGAACAGTTTTAGCCTTTAATATTGAAAGAATTACAAGACTAGATATTTCAGAATCT
>CAIKXD010000380.1 GCA_903831265.1 uncultured Bacteroidota bacterium | reverse complement strand
TTATTAAAATGAACTAACTAACTCAATAGGTGCTAAAAAATAATATTTATAATCAAAAATTACACTGCTTATCACTTTCGTTTTTTTAAAATTTTCTTCCTAAATATTTTTGCAATGTCATAATTTGGTCATAAATTTTTCGCAAAAGTACTATTTTTTATTTAAACACAACTTTGGCAGCATGAGGCCGTCCACAAATACAAAGTAAAATCCTATTAATCAATTCATTAAGAATCAACAAAATGCTCCAATAATGATTTTCAATGTCAAAGATTCACCCACAAATATCTCGATACGTTTATTTAAAGGTATGAAATAGATTTTGGCATGAAAATAAAGGATTGGCCATGCGAAATTGGAATTTATAAAACAACGCTTAATTGGTATTATTTTCAAAAGTAATAAAATAGCAAAACAACAATCAAAATAAGCTTAGTCAATAAAAATTCTATTTTAATAGACGAAGTTCTAATACTCAACCTTTAAAATATTCATTTTTTTATAGCAAACTTATTAATTGCTTATTTTTTTAATATTGTTATATATTTGTGGCGATTTAGGTATAAATTAAGAACAATTAACTCACAATAGTATCAAATGAGTTTTTAAGTCTAAGTATTTCTACTATTTTTAACAGTGTCCATTTTGAACAACAATTAAAAAATTATGAAGAGTACTGTATTTAACTTTGACGGATCCGTTTGGAAAGGAATTGATGAAAAGGTTTTCCCCGAACTTAAAGCCGATCTTGTCATCTGCTTTGGATCAAAATCAATACTAGCCGAACCTAATTTCTTCGAAAATATTCGTTCTCAATTCAATTGTAGCGAGATAGCAATCGCATCTACAAGTGGCGAAATAATTAATTCAAACGTACAGTCAAACAGCGCTGTTGCTGTTGCCTTGGAATTTGAAAAAACAAATATCAAAACTGCAAGTATTAATATAGCTGACTGCAAAAACAGCAAAGAGGCTGGCACAAAATTATTAAGTCAGCTACCTCTTGATGATCTTTGCTATGTGCTAATACTTTCAGATGGAAGCCTTGTTAATGGCAGCGGTCTAGTTGATGGTTTGAATGAGAGCTTAAAAGGTAAAATATTAATAACTGGAGGCCTTGCGGGTGACGGTGTAGAATTTGTTTCTACGCTTACCGGCCTAAACAATAAGCCAGAGAAAGGGTCAATTGTTGCAATTGGTTTTTACGGAAAAAATTTGATTGTTAAAAACGGTTCAGAAGCTGGATGGGAGATTTTTGGTGTTGAAAAATCGATTACTAAATCGGAAGCCAACAAACTTTATGAATTAAACAATCAAAATTGCCTTGACATGTACAAAAGGTACTTAGGAGATGCTTCAAGTAAACTCCCCTCTGCCGCTTTAAATTTTCCACTCTCTGTGCTAATTCCAGGAAACGCCAAAACAGTTGTTAGAACAATACTCAGTGTATCAGAAGAAGAAAAATCAATGACATTTGCAGGAAATATGCCTGAGGGGTCTATTGTTAGGTTTATGAAAACCAATTTCAATTCATTAATAGCTTCTGCTGCAATAGCAGCAGAAAAGACCATTGAAAACAACAAAAAGGAACCTGATTTTGCCTTGTTGGTGAGCTGTGTTGGTCGTAAAATTGTGCTAGGCACAAGAATACAAGAAGAGGTTGATGCTGTAAGCCAAACTTTTAAAGAAAACACGCCAATGCTCGGGTTTTATGCATATGGTGAAATAGCCCCTTTGGCTAATGAAAAAGAAACTGCACTTCATAATCAAACGATGACTATAACCACGTTTTATGAAATTTAATAAGCTCCTTAAAAATCAGATAAAAAACGCTTTATCCGAAGATTTACTCAAGAATGAGGCCGTATTAAAACTACTCAATGTTATAAATGATACCTACAATAACTACGATAGTCAGTTTAATATCCTAGAGAATACGTTTAAAATCAATGAGGAAGATTACTCTGAATTAAATAAAAAATTACAAGAGAGTTATCAAAATCTCAACGATAATGTAAACAACAAACTTGTTAATGTTGAGCAACTAATTCTAACTTTCAGCAACCTCGATAATGTTGACAGTTTGATTAATAATATTAAAAACCAAGTTGATAGGATAGCCGAAAATGATTCTTTTGCATTATACCTTTTTAACGAAGAGGAAAATAAACTGAAATTATTATTCGCAAAAGACTTTTCAGAATTAGATTACCAAATTGCCGAAAATACGGCAATGGAAAGACATCCGGGCTTTGTGTTTTCAACTGGCGAAACTTTATTTGTAAATGATCAAATAAATAATCCAAATCCTATTTCTGTTGATTTCAAAGTTAACCAAAACACAAACTCAAGAATGTTTGTGCCCGTTAAATCAGGTGAAAAAATAATTGGTACATTTGGTTTACAAAGCTCAAAAAAAGGGGCATTCAGCCAAACTCAGTTGGCATTATTAAAAGTTTTTACAGCACTTGCCGGAAACGCATATATCAACATCATCAAAAACAAGTTGATAGAAAAGCAAAATAAAGAAAATTCGATACTTTCTATTTTAGCAAAAAGCACATCAAACAATATTATTTATACCGATCACCAAGGAAAGATAACATGGGTAAACAAGCCTTTTGAAAAAAGTACAGGTTATAATCTTGAAGAAATTATTGGAAAAAAACCAGGAAGTTTTTTATGTGGTAAAGACACTGAACCTGAAATGACTGCAAAATTAAGAAATGCCATCAATAATGAAGCTGAATGCAGTGTTGTAATTACTAATTATACTAAGGAAGGAAAACCATACGTTTCATCTGTTCAAATAAGCCCTGTATTTAATGAAAAGGGACAGCTGACCAATTATGTTTCAATTCAACAAGATGTAACTGAAATTGAAAATCAAAAAAAGCTTAATGAGCAAAACGTTTTAAAAATAATTAAATCAGAAGAAAATTACAGCAACATACTCAACACAACTACTGATATTATTATTATTACAGATGGTAAAGGAGATATTACTTTTTGCAATCAATCATGGCTCAATAAATTTAACCAAACAAATGCAATCGGAAAAAATATTTCAAACTATTTCCATCCAAATTCACAATCAAAATTAAGTGATATATTTAATCAAATCGTATCATTTAAACCTAGCTCTCAATCAGTTCAATTTTCGCTAATAGGCAATGATGGAATAAAGTTTGATTTAGAAGGTCAAGTATATTGCAGCTACAAAAACAATCAATTAATAGAAAATAATTTCTTTCTCAAAGATGTAACACTATTAAATATAATTAAAGAAAATGCTATCCAAAAGGAAAGACAAATTGAGCGTTTTAACAAAACTTTAATTGAACTAACTTCCACTAATTTTATTGAGTACAAAAATATTCAAGAAGTAGCAAAAGCGATTTGTAAAAAAGTAAGTATTTGTATAGAAGCCGACTATGTTTACATAGGTAAAAATGATGGTGAAAGTATAACCAATATAAACACCTATAATAGAAACACAAACAAAGATTACATAGGTTTAGATTTTAAGAAAAATACTTATCCCGATTACGTTAATTTGCTTGATAAAAAACTGTATTTCTTTTTAAATCATATTGATAAAAGCAATATCGTTCCTCAATCAATACTTGAAGAATTTAGCTCAGTAAAGTCAGCACTCAATATTCCAATTAAAATCAACAACAACCTGTGGGGTGTAATTGGTTTTGCCTTCAACTCAAGTTTTCATTGGCAAAACGAAAAAATATCTTTTTGTAAATCAGTTGGCGACATTTTTGGTACAATTGCAGCATCATTCGACATTAAGGACAACAATCAAAAACTTGAGAATGTACTAAACTCCTTAAGCGAAACTATTTGGGGTGTTAAACTTCCAGAGTATAAATTAGAATACATTAGCTCTTCTGCGCTTACACTCTATGAATACCCTCTTGAAGACTGGTTTAAAAATGCTTCTCTATGGTCTGATATGATTCACCCCGAAGACAAAGAGGAAGCGATGAAGAAAAGTGAAATGCTGTTTGTTAATGATGTTATTGAACAAGATTACAGAATTATCACTTTCAATAACAAAGTTAAGTGGATTTCAGGAGTTACTAAAATAATTAGAGACAAACAAGGCATTCCAATATTGATGACTGGTATATCAAAGGATGTTACCGCAATTAAGGAATCGCAAATAGAATTGCTAAACTATAAAAAGGCCATCAACGAATCGGCCATTGTGAGCACAACTGACCTAAAAGGAAATATTACTTTTGTAAACGATAAATTTTGCCAGATATCAGGCTATACACAAGAAGAATTAATTGGGTCAAATCATAGTATTGTTAATGCTGGCTACCACTCCAAAGAATTTTTTAGAACAATGTGGAAAACCATTTCTGAAGGAAAAATTTGGAGAGGTGAAATAAAAAACAGAGCAAAAAATGGAACCGAATATTTTGTTGATTCCAATATTATTCCATTTGTTCAAAATGGCAAACCTATCTCCTACATTTCTATTAGATACGAATGCACTGATAGGGTAAATGCCAGAGAAGTTTTAAAACAACAAAAAGAATTCTACGAAGCTATTTTGGATAATATACCTGTTGATATCGCAGTTTTTGATTTAAATCATAGCTACAGGTATCTCAATAAAGAAGCAATAAAAGACGATACGGTACGAAAATATATGATAGGCCGAAATGACTTTGATTATGCGCAACTCAAGGGTCTTGATTTAAAATTTGCCGAACAAAGAAGAAAAAATTTTAACGAAGTAGTTAATTCTTTAACTCCTATTTCTTGGATAGATGCTCAAGTGAAGGAAAGTAAAACATTTTACAAAGAGAGGCGCTTTTTTGTAGATAAAAAAAGTAATTCGGTAATTGGATATGGCGTTGATATTACTGATCTAAAACTAAAAGAAAACTTACTTTTAAATTCGGTTGAAGAGAAAGAGGCACTGCTTGGTGAAATACATCATAGGGTAAAGAATAACCTTGCCTTGGTGGTAGGTTTAATAGAAATGGAGGTTTTCGCGTCTGACGACCAAAACCTAATAGTACACTTGCGTGAAATTTTAAGAAAAATAAATGCCATTGGATTAATTCACGAAAAACTATATAAATCTAATGACTTTTCTAGTATCGATATGCCAGGCTATATTAGAGATTTTGTTAGTTTATCCCTCAATTTATTTCAGAATACAACCGTCCCTAATTTTAATTATTTTTTCGATGAAATAGCACTTGATGCCAAAAGAGCAATACCTTTGGCTTTGTGTATAAATGAACTTTTAACCAATAGTTACAAGCATGCATTTAAAAACAATGCTGCTCCTGCCATTAGCATTGCATTAAAAAAAGAGGAAAACCTTATAATATTTAAATATTCCGATAATGGAAAAGGACTAGACAACAATTTAAACATTACAGAGCTTAATTCACTTGGCTTTAAATTAATAATTATCTTTATTAAACAGCTAAAGGCAACTTATGAAATTAATACTGAATCTGGTTTCTCCATCACGTTAAAATTTACCTCTTAACTTCCTTGTTTTAATACAAAAATTTACACTAGAATTACTCATTCATCATCTTGATTAAACTACGAGTAATAGCGGGCTATTTTTAACCCAAATTATACCAATGTGATTTATAAATTATACCAATAATTTAAAATCTTACATTGGTAAATGCCGATCGGAAATAAGTTTGGGACAAATGCCGTGAAACAAATTTGGACCATTACTTATTTCACATCGGTATTATGCAGTTGGAATCATTGTTCAACAAATTTTTTCAATAATATCAAGTGCTAACGTACTATTTTGGATTGAAGTAATAGTGAATTATTATGAAATCCGAGATGAGATTAAGTTCCAGAGATTGAAGCAAAATGCGGGTAATACCATTTGTATTTATTAAATAGCCCAAAGCTGTTTAATAAATTTGCAATGGTTAATGCCGATACAACTTGAAACTAGTACAATAAGGCTTGGCCGAAATTGGACTAAATTGAAAGTGTAATCGGTATAAGTAGGTTTCCAATAAGCAATTTGGGTTTAAATCATCAGTATTAATCTGATCAGGTTTCTCATCACGAAACTTGGTTTTATTACAAGATTGAATTTTAAGGCGTTTACATTTGCCTTTAATAAAATGTCAATAATCATTAATTTTTTTTTATTTATCGATATATTTTAGACAAAACATTAGGTTAGTTTAGCAAAATGTTTTACACTTGCACTAAAACAATAAAGATGAAAAAAATAGGCTTTTTACTTGCGCTGATATTTGCATTAACAAATGCTGCCCAAGCGCAGTTAGGAGATGTAAAGCAAACGCCTTTTAAAAAATTTACCTCAAATTTTAAGCGTGCTCCCAAAATATTAACTTTCGGTTGGTCAATAATTGATGACAATGGAACGCCTTACAAAGATATTTTTGCTCCTAAATCTCATACAATTAACATTATTCCTTTGACTTTCAATTACGATATCTATTACAGGAAAGGCATATTTTTTAATCTAAAAGGCTCATTTTGTAATTTTAAGAAAAACAAAATTGTAAATGGTGTAGCCATAGATAATGCTAATTTATTTTTTGCATTAGATTTCAACACCAGTTTAAGTTTAAATTATGTTTATAACATTAACTACGCATTACTAAATCTAAATAATAACATTTTTGATATCAGACTTATAGGTGGCATAGGTTACACCAATAGAAATATTTACGTATTTAATCATGCTGCAAATCTTAATTTTGGAGGAGGTTTATATGGCAGATTTTCAAAAGAATTTGGAATGAACATAGAGCTAGTGAGCAAATTTGGATTAAAATCGAAGCTCGGAGAAACTAATACCAACTATATTCACAGTTCTATTGGAGTATCTTATTTTATAGGATCTGTTAAATATAAATAAAGATAAAGCACTAATCTGCTGTCTTTAGGGCAATATTTATTGCTTAAAATCGCTTTTAATTTCAACAGAAAATGTGTCTATAAAACACAGCAATGGCATTCAAACCAAAGCATTAGAAGCATGGCCAGAGCTAAGAGCCTGTAATCTAAAACCATTTCATTTGGTAGGATAAACCTCATTACAAACCAATAGGTTGAAGCCAATATTGCTTCAATAACTATTTTGCAGGGCTACTGTGCTGTAATTTTGGAACTATTCTAAATCTAAATTATTTGTATGAATGAAATAAGATAAGCATAACGTAAGACAAATTCGAATACTCATAGGAATTATACCGCTATTCATATACTTTTTTAATCAGGTATTAGGATACAATGGCAAAAAGTTTTACATTTGCATAAAAATAAGAAAGATGAAGAAAATACTTTTTTTAACAGCCATAATATTTGCATTAACAATTTCTGCACAAGCACAGGTGGGCGATGTAAAACAAAAACCTTTTAAGAAATTTGTTTTAACCCTAAAACGTGCTCCCAAAATTTATACAGGTGGTTGGTCGTTAATCGATGATAATGGAACACCATACCAAGCAGTATTAGCACCTAAATCATACACAACTAATATTATTCCAATGACCTTCAACTACGACCTTTATTATGGTCAAGGTGTATTTTTTAATATTAAAAGCACATTTTGTAATTTTAAGAAAAACAAAACTGTAAACGGTGAAAAGTTAGATAACGCTAATTTATTTTTCTCTCTAGATCTTAATACCAGCATAAGTTTAAACTCTGTATACAACATTAATTACGAGTTACTCAAATTAGATAAAAACATTTTAGATTTCAGACTTATTGGCGGATTTGGTTACACCAATAGAAATATTTACGTATTTGACCACGCTGCCAACTTTAATTTTGGTGGGGGTATTTACAGCAGATTTTCAAAAGAATGGGGAATGAACATAGAGTTAATAAGTAAGTTTGGATTAAAATCACCGCTTGGAGTAACTAATGCCAATTACATTCATAGTTCAATTGGAGTTTCATATTTTATAGGATCAGTTAAATTCAAGGAAAAATCAGGTGAAAAACCTAAAGTTAACTAAAACTTAAAGCTACTATTAATTTAACTTTCCTTTGTTAAGATATAAAGTAGATTGATGTGATGAAGGTTTGATTAGTTTAAAAACATTTTATATCATCAATGCTTTTTATTATTCTAAAACTTCATTAATCAACGATTTCTATTTCGTAATTTGGGTAATTCAACACCTTTTATACTTTTAATTTAGTCAATATTGCACTAATTTCAGGTGGTATATGAATTATACATTAAATATAAGTTTTTTGGTTTTCAATTATATACATTAAATTTTAATAAAATTAGTGCTAAATTAATTGCTTCGAAACAGAAGAAATAAATTTGACTACAGTTGTTGCTATTGCTATTTAGCTTTTCTTGTGTTTTAATAAAGCTTACTATCAATTCCCACATTATTTAAACCTTCCCAAAGCATAGATACTTAAATGGTAAAATGATGCCAAGGCCATGATAGAAGAAGCTACATAATAAATCCGTTATTAATTCAAATCTTAATACAATTGCAGCTATAAAAATATAGTCTTTCACAGATTATTCATTCCATATTAACTATCAAAAAAATAAATTTACAATGGTATTACTTAATCTTTTTAGTGTATTGCTGAGATGGTTTTTCAATAAACTTATAGAATATTGCTGCTGATGTTAAACTAATAAGTACACCTACTAATATCACTATAAACTTTTGGTATGGCAAGGTAAATTTATGAGACATCACATTCACAAAAGTGCCACCAATTATAGTGTGTAGCAAATACAATGAGTACGAAATATTGCCCAAACTTCTTCCATAAGCAAAGGTAAAATTTCTAAAGAAATGAATGATTACAACCGTTAATAAACCCACAATTAAATCAATCATCTCATTATTAAAAGCCAGCGATAAGGTGCAAAAAGCAGAAACTAAAAAATATTCATATTTTTCAATCTTTTGTGTAATCCATAATACATATATGATACCGAGAAGAAAAAACGCGCTCCAGTGAAAAAAGAAGGCCTCTCTTTCTACAAAAAATGGAGGTAACAATAGCAAAATATAAAAAATTATTCTTTGCCACATTTTATTGTTTAGCACCAAAGGAAATATTAAAGCCAAATACAGGTAATATTGAAACTCTACAGATAAAGTCCAGTAAACGGTATTTACCCATTTAGCATCATCTACAAAAGGAACTAGGTATCCTATATGTAACAATATATCCCTAAAGCTAGGTGTAATATTAGCAGTACTTTCTGGTAATATAAAATTACGCGAATAAAGAATAATAACGCCAATAGCAACTGATACAAGGTAAGGAGGCTCAATGCGTATGAATCTTTTTAAAATAAAAACTTTAAAGGAAGAATACCGGTATCCAAGTGTAATCATAGATAAAGGAATTACCATGCCCGAAATAATAAAAAAAACTTGCACTCCTCTTGCACCAAAATTAAAAACGCTTAAAATTGATTCATCATTAATATACCCTTTGGTAGTGCACACATAATGAAACAAGCAAACCGAAAGCGCTGCAAAACCGCGCAGCACATCAATTATTGGAATATGAATTTTAGATGACACTATAAAACTGTTGAATAAAATAAATGCAATTCCTCTAATTCAAGAACCTGCATCAAAAAAAGAGATTAATCTTGAACTTAACAAACTTATTCTTCGCTCATTTAATGTAGTGAAAAAGAAAAACTAACCCAAATAAGTCCTTAATATTTTACTCCTTGAAGTATGCTTCAATCTTCTAATACCTTTCTCTTTAATTTGTCTTACGCGCTCTCGGGTTAAATCAAACTTTTCACCTATTTCCTCCAGTGTCATCGCTGCTTTTCCATCTAAACCAAAAAAAGATCTTAAAACCTCAGCCTCACGCATAGTTAAAGTAGTTAAAGCTCTTTCAATTTCTCTTCTTAATGAATCATTAATAAGCTCATGTTCGGGGCTTGGGCTATCATTACTAATCATCAAATCATATAAATTACCAGAACCATCATCACTGTTAGAAAGCGGTGCGTCCATAGAAACATGGCGTCCTGTGGTGCGCATCGATTCTTTTACGTCGTGTTCGGTCATTTCAAGCAAGTCACTTATTTCTCCTGTTGTAGGCTCTCGCTCAAACTCTTGTTCTAATTTCGAAAATGTTTTATTAATTTTATTAATTGTTCCAATCTTATTCAATGGCAATCTAACTATTCTGCTTTGCTCAGCCAAGGCCTGCAAAATACTTTGCCTAATCCACCAAACTGCATACGAAATAAACTTAAAACCTCTTGTTTCATCAAATCTTTGAGCTGCTTTTATCAAACCCAAATTACCTTCATTAATTAAATCGGGCAAGGTTAAGCCTTGATTTTGATATTGTTTTGAAACAGAAACAACAAATCTTAGATTGGCTTTGGTTAATTTCTCTAAAGCAGCTTGGTCTCCTTGCTTTATCTTTTTAGCTAATTCTACTTCTTCATCGGCAGAAATCAACTCAACACGACCTATCTCTGACAAGTATTTATCTAATGACGCTGTTTCTCTGTTGGTAACCTGCTTGGTAATTTTTAATTGCCTCATATAGTTGAATTAAATCATAAGTGCATTTTTACGAATAGCAAATAACTTTGTTTCAATTGATACAACATTTTAATGCCTGATAATGAACCATTTCTGTATAACTCATAAATAATAATACTTTTGCAAATCTTAAAAAATATAAAATATGAAATATAGATCACTCTTAATCCTAAGCGCAGCTTGTATTATTATTACAACTGGTTGTAGCGAAAACAAAACTAAAGAAGTAGACAAAACAAAAATGGCAGAAGTTGACACCATGCCTTTTGAAGTAGATGCTGAAAGATTTGGCGACTTACAAGTATTACGCTATCAAGTAAAAGGATTTGATGAATTAAGTATTCAACAAAAGCAATTAGCTTATTATTTGTATGAAGCAGCAATGTGTGGTAGAGACATTATTTATGATCAAAAATATAAATATAACCTTACTATCCGTAAAACTATTGATGCCATTTATAGTTCATACACAGGCAATAAATCGTCTGAAGATTGGAAAAAATTTGAATTATATGCCAAAAGAATCTGGTTTAGCAATGGCATACATCATCATTATTCAAACATGAAAATGATGCCTGACTTTACTCAAGAATACTTTAATGATTTGATTAAAAATTGTGACGCTAAACAATTGCCTTTAGAAGGAAAAGATATCGAAACTTTAATTACCACCCTAAGGCCAATTTTATTTGATGAAAAAATGGATGCTAAAATTGTTGATCAAAGTGCAGGTATTGATAACATTAAAGCTTCAGCAAATAACTTTTATGAAGGATTATCGCAAAAAGAAGTAGAAGGTTACTACGCTAAATTGGCCGATAAAGGGAACAAAACACCAATCATGTATGGCTTAAATAGCAAACTTGTAAAAGAAAATGGTAAAATAGTTGAAAAAACATGGAAAGTAGGTGGCATGTACTCTGCAGCTATCGAGAAAATAGTTTTTTGGTTAGAAAAAGCTTCAGGCGTAGCCGAAAATGCGGAACAAAAATTATCACTCGATAATTTAATTAAATTTTACAAAAGTGGCGATCTTAAAGACTTTGACGAATATTCTATTGCCTGGGTAAAAGATGTAAACTCAAGGCTAGATGTGGTTAATGGTTTTATTGAAGTGTATGGAGATGCTATTGGGAAACGTGGAAGTTTTGAATCTGTAGTAAGCATGAAAGATATGGAAGCAACTAAAACCATTGCTGCTATTGCTAAAGAAGCACAGTGGTTCGAAGATAATTCGCCAATTGCTAATGAACATAAAAAGAAAGAAGTAAAAGGTATAACTGCCAAAGTAATTACAGTGATAGCCGAAGCAGGAGATGCCGCACCTTCAACTCCAATTGGCATTAATCTTCCAAACAGTAATTGGATAAGAGAGCAACACGGCTCTAAATCTGTTTCATTAGGAAATATTGTTGAAAGTTACAACGTTGTTGGTGCTAAGAGCCCACAACTAAAAGAATTTGCTTATGACGATGCTGTGGTAGAAAGAGCGAAAAATCATGGCGCTTTAGCAGGCAATTTGCATACAGATATGCATGAAGTTATTGGTCATGCTTCGGGCAAAATTAATGAAGGAATAAGCACACCTGACGTGACTTTAAAAAATTATGCAAACTGTTTAGAAGAAGCCCGTGCCGATTTAGTTGCACTCTACTTTATTTACGATAAAAAATTAATTGATATAGGTGTTATGCCATCCCTAGAGGTTGGCATGGCCGAATATGACAATTATATATTAAATGGATTAATTATGCAATTAACACGCATAAAACTAGGTGATCATTTAGAGGAAGCGCATATGAGAAATCGTCAATTAGTAGCGTCATGGGCTTTCGAAAAAGGGAAAAAAGACAATGTGATTGAAATGGTAAAGAAAGATGGCAAAACCTACGTTAAGGTTAATAATTACGAAAAACTTCGTACTATTTTTGGTGAATTGCTTAAAGAAATCCAACGTATTAAATCCGAAGGCGATTATAAATCTGCTACAGCATTAGTAGAAGGTTATGGTGTAAAAGTGGATAAAACACTACATCAAGAAATACTAGATCGTTTTGAAAAATTAAATGTGGCACCTTACAAAGGATTTATACAGCCAAAATTAGTTCCAGTGATGGATGGTGATAAAATTACAGATGTAAAAATCGAGTATCCAAAAGATTTTAGCGAGCAAATGCTTGAATACGGAAAAAAATATAGCTTTTTGCCTGTGATTAACTAATCGAGGATTAATAAGCATAAAAAAGCCGCTTTGAAGTAAATACTCAAAGCGGCTTTTTTTTTCTGTTTAGAATTACAAACTCCAGTAGGTTAATTCCTTTATCTTTCCTCTATAAATACCTTTAATATCAACTAAAATTCCGTTTAATGGCATTAAGGATTTAAAATAAGCTTCCTCTAAAGGCTTGTATTCAGCATGATTTACTGCAACGATTACAGCGTCATAATTATTTCCTGGTTTTTTAACCAACCCAAAACCATACTCATGATTTAGCTCCTCTGAATCGGCATGTGGATCAACAACTTCAACGTTTAAACCGAAAGATTTTAACTCTTTAATAACATCGGCTACTTTACTATTCCTAATATCACTAACATCCTCTTTAAACGTAGCACCCATTACCAATACCACTGTATCATTCAAGTTTTTCTTAGCTGCTGTAAGTTTTTTTACTGTTTGCTTTGCGATATAAAAGCCCATGCTATCATTTACATACCTTCCGCTATTAATAATTTTGGCATGATATCCTAAAGATTCTGCCTTATAGGTTAAATAGTAGGGATCAACGCCAATGCAATGTCCGCCAACTAGCCCTGGGAAAAACTTTAAGAAATTCCATTTGGTACCCGCTGCTTCTAGCACTTCAAAAGTATTTATCCCCATTTTATTAAAGATGATAGAGAGCTCATTCATTAAAGCAATATTAACATCACGTTGCGTGTTTTCAATAATTTTTGCTGCCTCTGCTACTTTAATTGATGATGCCTCATGCACCCCAGGTTCTACGATTATTTTATATACATCAGCTATTTCTTTAGATGACTCTGCATCACATCCAGAAACAACCTTTAAAATTTTGGTAATTGTATGCTCTTTGTCACCCGGATTGATGCGCTCAGGAGAGTATCCAACTTTAAAATCAGTTTTAAATTTTAAGCCAGAAACTTCTTCTAAAACTGGAATACAATCTTCTTCGGTGCAACCTGGATATACAGTACTTTCATAAACTACATAATCGCCTTTCTTTAAGGCCTTTCCAACCGATCTCGATGCCCCTAAAAGAGGCTTTAAATCAGGTAAATTATGATCATCAATTGGAGTTGGAACAGCAACAATAAAAAAATTAGCTTCTCTTAATTCATCAATAGAAGTTGTAAATTTAATATCGCAACCTTCAAAGGCCTCTGCATCCAATTCTTGACTAGGATCTATGCCGTTTTTCATCATATCAACTCTTTGTTGATTAATATCAAAACCAATTACTGAAACTTTTCTGGCAAAAGCCAGTGCAATAGGCAAGCCAACATAGCCTAAACCAATAACTGCAATTTTAGAATCTTTACTTAGAACTTTACTGTACATAATAATTTGTTTTATTCAATTGGAGTGCAAAGGTCGAAAAATTATTGAAACTTAAAAATGAGGCAACATCGTATCGTTTTTTACACTTAATTTAAGTTTTATTTAATTTACAAGTAATTGTTTTACTAACATAGAAACTGTTTTACCATCAGCTTTTCCGGCAAGTTGTTTTGTAATAACACCCATAACTTTACCTAAATCACCGGGACCAGCAGCCCCAACTTGTTTAATTACCTCGGCCACTGCTGCCCTTATTTCTTCTTCGTTCATTTGTTGCGGCAAATAACCTTCAATAACGGCAGCCTGAGCCAATTCAACCGAAGCTAAATCATCTCTTTGTTGATTTTTGTATAACTCTGCTGTTTCTCTTCTTTGTTTAACCATTTTTTGTAATGCTTTTAACTCAGCATCGGGTGTGTTGCCTTCTGCAGATGTCTTCATCATCAGTATAGCCGATTTAATGGCTCTTAAGCCTTCGAGTTTAGCACTGTCTTTAGCAAGCATGGCTGCCTTGATATCGGCATTAATTTGTTCTTCTAAGTTCATGTTCTTTATAATTTGAAGTGCAAAGTTAAGGTATTCTCAACAAATTTGTAACTATTATACTTTACTCTTTTTTAAATTGCATATTTATTCTGGCGCGAATCTTCAGATTCGTGACCTTAAATCATTTAACGATGTTGAATGATAAACCTCAGCTTCATCCAACAATCAAAATTTTCAAACTTTGCACTGGCGCGAATGCACTGGCGCGAATCTTCAGATTCGTGACCTTAAATCATTTAACGATGTTGAATGATAAACCTCAGCTTCATCCAACAATCAATCTTTTCAAACTTCCTAGAAAACAAAACGTTTGACCATATTTATGTTTAACCACCGTTCAGTGCTTTATTATCTAACAGGTACTTTTTAACATTATCATTAAAAGTTCTAGTTTTTATGTGATTTCTTTTCTCAACCAGGAATTGCGCTCGATTAATACCGCCACCATAAAACTTTTGAAATATCGAAAACCCAACAAAGGCACCTGTGAAGTAATATTTTTGCCAGATACACAAACCAGTAAAACCTAATCCTGCCAACTGGAGAGTAACATTTAAAGCGCCTTCCCAAAAGTAACCTGCATATAATTGTCCAACACCAGGTAAAATCATACTCAACTTTTTTGCTTTTTCGGGATTTTTAAGGAAGGGGATTTTTGAAGAGTGGTATATCAAATCAATTTCTTCTTGTACCTTCCTCAGTTGCATTGTATCATCAATAAAATAATTGGCATAAGCGCTCAACGCAACTTTTGCTTCGGCATGTTTTTTACTTTCATTAAGAATAAGCACATACAATGGGTAAATGTTATAAACCAAATTTGTATCGCCAATAAGTGATTTTGCCTGAATAACCTGAGATTCAGCTTCTCCAAAATTACTATTCAAATATGAAGCTAATGCTGTTTTATACCTCGATAAATAAACCAATGAATCGCTTAAATCAGCATAATAAACCCTTGACAAAACTACCTCAGCTTTTGCAAATTCCTTCCTCATTAAATAGCAGTCGGCTTTTTTTATTAAAGCCTTGGTTTTAATAATATTTTCGCCCGACAAATAAGCAATTTGATCATAACCAATACCGGCTAATTGATATTGTTTTACCTGAAACAAACTATCAGCCCTTTTAAATAATTGATTTATATCTGCTTCAGTTGCTGAATATCCTACGAAGCGGAATATGCAAATCAAGCATAACATTATTGTGTATTTCATTATTTCTTAACTCATAAAATGTTTTAACACTAAGCACACTGCCCCATATATTTCCTACATAAAAAATTCCAAATAAACTTGCTGCTGTTATAAACTGAGCGCTTTTTGGTCCGGCTCTATAATAGCTTTCAGCGGCGGCAGCAGCAAAAATAAATGTTGGAACCATGGCAGAAATGGCTTGTCCACGGTAACCTGCATAAAATTTACCAGTGCCAGGAATTACTGCCGACATTAGTCCAGCTAATAAGGGCGACTTCCTTTTATTTTTTAAAATTTCTTCCTTCCTCTTATAAAGTGCCTTTTGCTCTTCGGCACTCGAAAAATTATTGTATGTGAAGCTATTTCCAATGGTTTCAAACTTTAAAAAATCGCGCTGCATTAAAGCACTTGTGGCTTGTTGAAATTTCTTTAGTTCAACTAAGGTGGAATCATCAACTTTAAATTGGGCCAACTTCACATCGGCTTGAGCATACTGCTTTAGATACATGTGCTCAAAATGCTCATAAAATTTAGACTTTATATAGAAGGGAGAACCTATTTTTATTTTCTCGAAGTATATGATGCTGCTGTCTAAAGATTTCAAATTGTAAAATGCCCAGGCAGTATAAAAATAAATACTATCTAATTGAGAATTTTGGTATGACTTATCGATTACTCTTTCTTTTAAAATCAACAAGGCATCTTCATGCTCTTGGTTGTTAATTAAAAAATCTATAAAGGCTAAATCAAGTTTTTTAAAATCGCTTGCAATGAGCAATGAATCGGGTGTTTGTGCATTTAAATTAATGCTCAAACTAATCGAAACCAAGATCAACAATAAAAGACCAACTCTATTTATGCCCATGATGCTTTAAGGTATATTGCTCTATTGGATCAATAATTTTATTCTTCCTGTCAAACTGAATGGGCTTTAAATCGATAAGTGTAAATTGTGTACATCGTGTTAATCTGTCTGCAGTTAAGGCAACACCTTTAAACAGTCCGTAATGTTGAATACATTGCTTACTAAAATTAGAACAACTCAACTCGTATGGACAATTTACTGAAATTTGCGGAGAAATTCCTTTCTGATACAAAAACAAAAGTCCACCAAAAGTTAATGATATTGGATTATATTTTAACAACCAGCTTTTATTGCCCTTAAACATGTATGAAACTCTTCTTTTATCATACTCATGTTTGACAAAACTCTGTTCTTTTATTAAATTTAATTCATCTAAATTATTTTGAGAAAATAACTGAGAAGTTTGCATCAAAAAAAACAATAATAATATAAATATCCTCACACTATTTCTTATTTAAATTTTGTTCTGCAGGCCTTATTACTTTTGCATTTGCAGGCACTTTATAATTTAGGTAATTATCATCTACTAGTGCATTGGTTTTTAAATTTGAATAGATTCTTTTTGTGATGACAGAATCCGTAGGACTAAGATATTCAAATTCAGTTATCGTAAAAGGCATTTTTACAGAGCCTACCTGTTGAAAGTTACTGTAAAATGATTTGTGCATTGGCTTATCATTTATGTCATAAAATGCCAGATAAATTGGCAAGTAATTTTCATGCACAATTTCGGCTTTCTTGGTTTTAACAGAATTCTCGCCCTCAGGCACCCAAGTGGTAATTACCATTTTTTGCTCCACCTTTGTATTGGCTAATTTATAGCCTAATGATTTTAAACCCATATCGCCAATGCTACCTGACAAAAAACTGTAAAACAAGCTGTTTTTTGAACTTAAATCAATACCTTGTAGTAAAGTTACTGTGTTGTTTTTAAAATCATATTCTTTGTACTCTCCGTTACCGTTGGTAATAACTATCCTTTCTTTGGGAGATGTAAAATGCGTTACCATGGTGGCACCAACGCTTTTATAATAAACCTCACTTTTTAAACTCACAGATTTTCCCTGATAAAGTGTTTTAGAAATCAAGTCAAGACTTATCTTATCAAGCTTTTGTTGTTGCAGTTTATAGCTAGAACATACTAACATAGCCATAAATATGATAAAGAATCTAAAGGCCGTTTTATTTATTGTTTTCAATAGCTTATTTTTAGTGTTTAAAATGTCTAATACCGGTAAATACCATCGCTAAGTTATTAGCATTACAATAATCAATTGACAAGTTATCTTTAACCGAACCACCTGGTTGAACTATGGCCATCACTCCTGTTTTGTGGGCTATCTCAACACAATCTGGAAATGGGAAGAATGCATCAGAAGCCATTACGGCCCCTTCTAAATTAAAATTAAATTCATGAGCTTTGTTAATAGCATGTTTTAAGGCATCAATTCTAGAAGTCATACCAACCCCACTTGAAATCAATTGCTTGTCCTTGACCAAAACTATAGTGTTACTTTTGCTTTGTTTAACCACCTTAATGGCAAATTCTAAATCTGTCAATTGCGATTCAGTAGGGCAAAGAGCAGTAACACATGTCATTTCTTTTGGGCTTTCGCTAATTTGATCTCGATCTTGTTCAATCACACCATTCAACAGACTTCTAAAGGTAACACTCGGCAGGTTAATTTGATTTATTTTCAGTAATATTCGATTCGCTTTTTGCATTAAAACAGCAATGGCTTCTTCTTCAAATTCTGCAGCAATTAATACTTCAAAAAACAATTTGTGCATTTCTTCTGCCACCACTTTCGTAATTTTACCGTTACAAACAATAACGCCCCCAAATGCCGAAACAGGATCAGCTGCTAGCGCTAAATGCCACGCCTGCAATAAATCATTACGACTTGCAATACCGCAAGCGTTGTTATGTTTTAAAATAGCAATAGTAGGTGAATTAAATTCTGCAATCAAGCACACCGCAGCATCAATATCTAATAAATTATTGTATGAAATTTCTTTACCCGACAATTTAGTAAACACCTCCTCTAAATTACCATAAAATCTACCTTTTTGGTGAGGATTTTCGCCATAGCGCAAGTGCTGCACTGCTTGTATTTTATTGTTGTAACTATGACCAGTATCGGCAGCGCTTCCATTAAAATAGGCATAAATAGCATTGTCGTAATGACTACTTAATTTAAATGCTTCTCTTGAAAAATACCTTCTTGTTTCTTCAACAGTAACCCCATTTTGATGTTCTAAAATATCAAGTAATTCTGCGTATTGATGACGGCTAGATATAATTAAAACATCTTTATAGTTTTTTGCAGCAGCCCTTATTAATGATATGCCACCAATATCTATTTTTTCAATAATTTCTTCCTCATTATTTGTATTAGCAACAGTTTCTTGAAAGGGATACAAATCAACAACAACCAAATCAAAGACTGGTATTTTGTATTGATTTAGAGTTTCTATATCTTCTTTCATATCTTGTCGTGCCAAGATACCCCCAAAAACATTTGGATGTAAGGTTTTAACCCTACCACCAAGTATGGATGGATAGCCAGTTAAATCCTCAATACGATGCGCAATCATGCCTTGTTTTTCAATAAATACCTGAGTTCCTCCAGTTGTATAAATGTTTACATTCAATCTTTTCAGCTGCTTCAAAACAGGTTCAAGATTATCTTTGTAATAAACTGAAATTAATACATTTTTTATGTTGCGAGATGTGCTCATTATTATTTTTTGAGGTAACAAAAGTACCTTTTATTGCATTCCAAAACTTGTATGTTAATGATTTTTTAAAAGTTAGTAAGTTCGTTTTCGAACCTCAACCATTTTGGGATGATAAATTAACGCAAAGTATATCTAATTCCAACAATTAGCAAGTCATCTACCCTTTCATTACTGCCCATCCAATTGTCAAATATAAATTTTATTTGCTCTTCTTGTTGCACATAAGAAGTCGTATGCAAACTCAATAACATATCTTTCAGGCGCTTCGTTTTAAACTTTATACCTTTATCTCCACCAAACTGGTTGGCAAAACCATCTGTACAAATATAAATATAATCACCTTGCTGTAATTGAAACTCATTTTCAGTAAATCTTTCATACAGGTTTGCACTACCTGCGCCAATTCTCATTCTGTCTCCTTTTAATTCTATTAGTTGTTGGTTTCTTACAATGTAAATAGGCAATTTTGCGCCTGCATATTCCAATATATTTCTTTCAAAATTAAACTTACAGATAACGCATTCAATACTTTCGGCTTCATAATTATTTTGTTCCGTAATTTTCAAGGTTTCTTTAACTCCTAATTGTAATTCATCTAAAATGTGTGCTGGTTTAGTTATTCCCTTAAGGTTAACAATATCATTTAAAAGAGTTGATCCAATTACACTCATTAGAGCGCCCGGAACTCCGTGTCCAGAACCATCTGCTATACCCAAAACAGCAAATTTAGGTTGTCGCTTGGAAGTTTCTTGCTTGGCAAAAAAGTAAAAATCACCACTTACTACTAACTTTGGATTGTAAATAATAAAAGTTTCGGGGAACAATTTCTTAATCTCGGCCAGCTCGGGCAATATGGCTTGTTTAATTTTATTAGAATAATTTATATTATCGTTAATTTTAAAAAGCGCACTCTCAAGCTCAATACTTTTTCGCTCTATGATTTCTTTTTGCTGAATAACATCCTTGGTGCGCATTTTTACCCTTTCTTCAAGTATTCTGTTTTGGCGCTTTAACGACCTTTCGCGAAGTCTGGTGTAGCTACTAAGAGCAAGAATGGCAATTAAGGCACTAACAATATAAAAAAACTTCGTTCGCCAAAATGGTGGCGATATAATAATCTTTACCGCTTTGTCATTTTTAGACCATGTGCCATTGGCATCTGTTACTTTAATTCTAAAGGTGTACACTCCAGGTTCAATATTAGGATAGCTTACTTTAAACTGATATGTTGATGTGGTCCAATTTTTATCTAGTCCCTCAAGCATATACTTGTATCTAATTTTTTGAGGATTTAAAAAGTTGGGAGAAACAAATTCAATTGAAAAATAATTTTCGTTGTATTTCAATTTGATCTGCTTTTTTGAATTAAAAATAGAATCCAATTCCAATTTATGTTCAAAGAGATTAAAAGATTGCAAGTATAGGTTAGCATCAGCACTTTTAATTTTCTTAACTTTTTCTGGATCAAATGAAACAAGACCGTTACTACCTCCAAAATATAAAGTTCCACTATTATCAATAAAATAAGCCCCTTGATTGAACTCATTTGATGGCAAACCATCCTGATCATCAAAATTCTTCAATGAGTTTTCAATCAATTCATTGGCTTTTTTAGGTTTTTCAAATAAAATAGTTGGTGATGGAATTTCAAAAGTAAATATGCCTTTGTTTGTGCTAAGCCACATATGATGCTGCTTATCTTCAACAATACCATACACAATATCAATACTTCCTCCGGGTAATTTATTATAGGTATAAACTTTATTGTTTTTTATATTGATTGCACTCAAACCACGCTCAGTTCCGACCCACAAGGTGCCATAACTATCTTTAACAATACTCATTGCAACGTCACTAGATAAATGACCCGATGTTTTTGACGTTGTAGAAATCCAAGTGAACTGTTCCTTAACTATATCTAAACGATTTACTCCATTATCATGGGAGCTAATCCATAAATTTTGGTCATCAGAAAAACACAAACTAGTTATTGAATTTTGGGCAATACTATTTGTTTTTGAGCTATGCGCATAAACCTTTGCAGTCTTTGTTTTTATGTTATACCGTATCAAACCCTCATTGAAAGTACCCAACCATATTTCATTCTCACTAAATTCGACACAAAAAATAGATAACGCTGAAATACCAAGCGATTTAAGATTATTAATTTCCAACCTCTCCATTTTACCACTTTTAGGATCTAATTTCAATAAACCCTCGCCATCAGTGCCAACCCAATAATTTCCTTGTGGATCTTGTTTTATACAATTATAAGCAGCAACCAAACTTTCCCTGCTTCCATTTTCGATATAATCATACTTCTTAAACTTTTTACTCTTTTTATCATAATATGACAATCCTTGTGAGGTACCAACCAATGTAAATTCATTGTTGCTGTATATGCTCCAAATATCATTACTACTAAGCGTATTGGCATCAAATGGATTATGTTGATTTATCCTAAAATTTGTTGCCTTTGGATTCAACAAATCTAAACCACCACCATCTGTACATATCCAAATTAAACCAGAAGCATCCTCGTAAACCTGGTTCAAAAAATTATAATTTAATGAATTTGGATTATAAACTTCATGTTTAAAATTAAACAACTGATTTGTCTTACGGTCAAGCATCAATAAGCCACTCCTGTAAGTTGCAATCCACCAGTTTCCCTCTTTATCTATTATTGCTGATTGAACGGTTTCCCCATTTTCTTTTATGGTTTTTGCAATAATTGAAAACTGCTCTGTATATGCATTTGTGTTAACATTGTAGCTTAAAATAACGCCATCGTTAGTAACTAAATAAATAGAGTCGCTCGAATACCTATTGACCTGTATAGCCTGAAAACTCATATCAGGAATTTTTTTGTAAATTTTATTTGCCATAAAGGTTAAATTCACCTTCGTGTTGTTCGAGACAGAGTAATATAAGCCAAACTGCGTAGCCAACCAAACTGTTTTATTCTTATCTTCAAGCATATTGGTAACCCTGTAATAATCGGGCATACGCTCTAACAAATCGTATTTTAAAGGATAAATTTCATTGGTCTTTACATCCAGAATAAAGTATTGAAACTGTGAATTAGAAAACCAAATATTACCATTACTAGCCTGCAACAAGCTGCTGATGGATTGTATTTTATACATTTCTTTTTTCCAATACAATTTAGGAAATCTTTGAAAAGATGATGTTCTACGATTAAAAACACACAAACCTCCATTGTCCGTTCCAACCCATATATTGCCTTGTTTGTCTTCTATTAAACAATTTACAATATTTCCAGAAATACTTTGTTCATCATCAGGATTAAACTTGTAAGCTATAAACTGATAACCATCGTAACGATATAGGCCATCCTGCGTTCCTAACCAAACTAAACCAAATTGATCTTGCAAAATACAGGTGGAAGAACTAAGAGGTAATCCTTCTTTGGCACCAAAATTTTTGAAATTAAAATTTACAGCATTTTTACCCAAAGCTGGTGTTTGCGCCAACCCAAATGTAACTTGAGCCAACATCAAAATAATAAAAAAACACTTTATACTTCTAATCAAAATCTTTTATTTGAATAATGTGCAATGTAAAAATTTAATATTAACCCACATAAAGTAAAAACTATTTTTTCATCTAAACAAGCTTAATGAAATTTTCTTGAATTTAAAAAACAAGATTTTAACTGTAAGATTAACAGTAATTCAAATAAAATAAAGACATTATAACATATTACTAAACAAAAGACCGA
>CAIKXD010000379.1 GCA_903831265.1 uncultured Bacteroidota bacterium | reverse complement strand
TTTAATTGAAAATATTTAATTATTAATTTAGTTTATAGAAACGTCCATACCTTTACCTCTTCCCAAATATGACATTACACAGCGGAAACCGATGTAACATTTTGCTGTATCTTGGTATTCATAGGTTCTAGTTCCAACCTGAGTGTAATATGAAATATCTTTCCAAGAACCCCCACGAATTACCTTTCTTTTTAATGCCGGTAAATCATTATCGTTGGCTTCATATTGATAATCCATATTTAAATCGTGTGCAAAATTATAGGCAGCTTCGTCATAGGCATTGTTTGTCCACTCGGCAACGTTACCTGCCATCTCGTATAAACCGTAATTGTTAGGATTATAGGTAGCAACACGAACAGTATGAAAACCTCCATCATCAGTATAATTACCGCGCATTGGTTTAAAGTTGGCTAAGAAACAACCTCTTTGGTTTCTTATGTAGGGACCACCCCAAGGGTAAGGAGAATGACTTAGCCCGCCTCTCGCAGCATATTCCCATTCACTCTCTGTGGGTAATCTAAAGTCTTGTACCATCGGAACTTCAACATTTACTAAGAAACTATTCATCAATTGAGTTCTCCAAATACAAAAAGCACGCGCTTGCTTCCATGTTACGCCAACTACAGGATATTCATCATAGGCAGGATGCCAAAAATACATGTTCGTCATTGGCTCGTTGAAAGAGTATGTGAAATCATGTATCCAAGCTAGTGTATCAGGATAAACATTGATTACATCTTTCTTAATAAACACTGATCTATCGGTAAGGCCCTGTTCGCGATTAGATCTTCTTGCTGCTTCACGTAAATCGATCCAATAGTATTCAAACATCAATTTTCTAGTATCTATTTCTTTTCTGCGATAAAATCTTTCGTTCTCTGGCAAATACATATCATTCAAGCCTTCACGGGCTTCGGGCGAAGAATATTTTAACTTTTCTTCCCAATTAATTTGTGGTCCCGGCGTAATATCCTCTCCATAAATGTCTTGAGAAACCAAAAAATTATCATTTCCAGCTTCGCCAAGCGTTCTTCGAGCTATAGAATCTCGCACCCAATAAACGAACTGACGATACTCGTTGTTAGTTATTTCAGTTTCATCCATGTAGAATGCTTGAACTGAGACTGTTTTGGCCTGGGTTGTTTGTGCAATAGGTACATCTTGATCACCTGGACCCATTGTAAAGCTTCCCATCTTTATGTAAAGCATTCCATAAGGATCCAAATCGTACCAAGATTGACGATTTTGAACTCCCAAAAGTTGACCATTCCCTTCATTTTTACATGAAGTAAAAAGTACAGCGACAATCGCTATAAAAGAAAAAAACTTCTTCATATTTTTTAAATTAAATTGAATACAATTAATGAAACTGAGCTGCATTTTTTACTGAAATGTTAGGCTTAATGTAATTTTGTTTCATTTTGTAAAATTTAGATTTTCTATGTTGGAAAGATAGTGTGTGAGTATCCTTTACGAAGGATTTAAATTTTTAGTTTCAAAAATTATTAATTTTATAAAAATCTAGGGTTTTTATACCTTGTGATTTTCTTTGGAGGAGTAATGTTGTAGCAGAAACCAAGCATAATTTCATGCGAACCACTGCTATGTTGTTTAATATTTGAAATAGTTAAATCGTAAGAATATCCAATTCTATAATTGCCTTTTCCATTAGCTAGAGTACCTTGGTAACCTAACATTGGAACAATTGCATCTTGCAATCGGTAAGATAAACCTGCCCAAACCATATTGTTGTATAAAACATTAGCATTAATATCTAATTGTGTAGAAGCAGCATCTGTTTTTAGTAAGAAATTTGGACGGACGGTTAACATTTCATTAATTGCATATTCATACCCTGCAGTAACATACCAATGGCGAGCCATCAAGTATTCTAAGTTAGTGCCTTCTAATTTTGGCGCTAACAAATGCACTCCTGAAAGGCCTACATATAATTTACCGGGAATGTGATAATGTGCGCCAAATCCTAAATCCATTGCCTTATCACTCACTGATGCTTGAGGAATCAAATTGTCATTCTGCTGAATTGCAATAAAGTTTCCACTTACTGATTTATTAAGTAATCCAAAATCCAATCCGATACCTAAATTGCCACCTTCTGGTCCTAAATTAAGGCGATACGCAGCAGCCAATTTAGCAGAAAAAGTGTTTTCAAAACCTAATTGATCTGCAATGATGGTTGCTCCAACTCCAATCGTATGCTGTTCTTGTAAAATTTTAATTGGGGCGTCAATAGTTACTAGTGTTGTCTGGGGGGCTCCATCAAAGCCTACCCATTGCTGACGATTCATTACAGTAGCGCACAAATATTCGCTTGCTCCGGCAAAACCTGCATTTGTAGACAAACGTGTAAACATTTGTTGACTAAACTGTGGATCTTGTTGTGCAAATGCTTGAAAACCTCCAACAGCAAGGATTACAGAAGTAATAATTTTCTTCATATGTATTGATTTGGTTACTTTTGAGTTTGCTTTAATTGTAATGTATTTTAAATTCAGTCGGTAAAGAAAAGAATGAATTTCGAAAATTGCAAATCTTTTTAACAATATTATGTTCATGCAGCAAAATAATTGTTAATCTTTGGCATAGCAAGGTTACTTTGATCTAAATTAATTTTTGATAGGTTTGCCACCACCTATCTGGCATGCCCTCGTTGCATGCAGTTTGATAATCGGCATAGGAACAGGGCACCAAGTGATGTCGTTCATATTTTGATTTATTATTTGGATAAGGCACTTCCATCCACCAACGGTCACTTTTATTACTTTTATAGAAAACTATTTCGTGCTTACTATCGCTTAAAAAGACCCTGTATTTTAAAAAATTATTATCTAAACTTGAAGGAATATCTTTTTTCCTTTGCGAAACACCTTCTAAAAAACACCAAATAGCTTGCGATATCAAATGAGCAGTGCTTTCTCTATTATCAAATTCAGGATTATATTCATAAAAACCAACAGAAGAAACTTTATCACTTAATCCGGCATAGCGTGCAATCTGACAAAATTCTTCTCCCGAAAAACCATTCGGACCGGCATAAAAATTACCAGGGGCATCTCCCTTGCGCACCGAAGATATATCAAAAGACACAATATCAGCATTCCTTACAATCGGCTCGGTTTGCTCCATATTGGCCCTTACAAGACCTAATCGATAGCTATCAAAAAAAAGTTTTTGCATCAATTCTACTGCAGCGGGATCTACAAAATAAGTTTGATATCCAACATTACTATAGTTAAATAAGTAATTTGGTTGGTAGAGTATGATTTTACTCAAATATGTTTGGGCATCCAAATCATCATCAATAAAACCAAGATTAAAATTATTATCAATGGAAACTAGGTTTACCAACTGTTCTAAGTTTTGGTAGCCTTTGTAGTTTGCAAAAGTTAAATCTTGTCCACCACCAATGATTACAGGTAAAATATTTAATTTAACTAAGTATTCAATTGTGGAAGAAAGTGCGTAATAAGTATCCTCTATAGTATGTCCGGGCTCGATATTTCCGAGATCAACGATCTGAAAAAGATTACCTAATCCCCATAATTTATATAAGTGTTTTCGTATAACATCGGGTCCATTATCGCATGACTCGTTGTATTTAGAACCTCTTCCTTCTTTGACACCAATGATAGCAATAAGACATCCGTCTAGGCTGGGAAAATTTTCGGGGTCAT
This sequence comes from uncultured Bacteroidota bacterium, assembly GCA_903831265.1. Taxonomy (GTDB): domain Bacteria; phylum Bacteroidota; class Bacteroidia; order UBA4408; family UBA4408; genus CAIKXD01. The sequence goes on along the minus strand of CAIKXD010000379.1, from coordinate 4,213 downwards.
CAAACTTTTTAATGGTTTTACCTAATTGATTGGTCTGATAAACATAACCTTCACTGATTGTATCTCGATTACTAGGTTTAAAAAAAACTGAAATATCCAATCCTACTGCTTTTTAATGGTACTTGTTTTTTTTGCAACAACCTTTTTAGGCGATGCTTTTTTAGGAGCTGTTTTTTTTGCTGCTGTTTTCTTAGAGGCTGCCTTCTTTGGAGCAGCAACTGCGGATTTTTTCTTAAATGCAGCGTTTCTTTGGGGTGTTCCTTCGCTTGAATTTATGATAACTAAACAATCGGACAAACTTAGTTCTTTTGCCTCTTTGCTACCTTTAGGTATTTTATAATTCTTATCATTAGCAGCTATATAGGGGCCCCATCGGCCATTAAGCACTTGAATTTCGCTATCATTAAACTGATTAATAACTCGTTCGCTATCTTTTTTTCTTTTAGCATCTATTAATTCAATTGATCTTTCTGCAGTAATTGACATTGGATCATCCATTTTTGTTAAAGAATAGAATGCCCCATCATGTCTAACATAGGGTCCAAATCTGCCTGCAGCAACCACCATTTCTTTATTTTCATATTCGCCAACAACTCTTGGAAGTTTAAACAACTCCATGGCATCTTCTAGGCTTATACTTTCGAGACGTTGATTTGAATTAAGGCTTGCAAACTTGGGTTTTTCTTCAGCATCGCCGTCTCCAATTTGTATAACGGGACCAAAGCGACCAATGCGGGCAAATACGTTTTTACCGGAAACTGGATCAATACCCAGCAATCTTTCTCCAGATGCACGCTCTGAGTTTTCTACAGTATTCTCCACATGAATGTGAAAAGGCTTGTAGAAGCTTTCGAGCATTTTTTGCCACTTTAATTTGCCTTCAGCAATTTCATCAAATTCTTTTTCCACTGAAGCTGTGAAATTATAATCCATAATCTCATCAAAATTTGCAGTTAAAAAATCGGTTACTACAATTCCAATATCTGTTGGAAATAATTTTGATCTTTCAGCTCCGGTGTTCATAGAATCAACGGTTGCAGATATAGTAGAATCTTTTAAAATAATTACATCAAAATTTCTTTTCACACCATCTCTATCTTCTTTAACGACATACCCTCTTTTTTGGACTGTTGAAATTGTTGGTGCATACGTTGAAGGACGACCAATACCAAGCTCTTCCAACTTTTTAACAAGAGCAGCCTCTGTATATCTTGGAGGGTGATAGGTAAACTTTTGCGTGGCCTTTATTTCTGTATAATTTAAATTATCATTTGCTTTCATTGATGGCAACATACCCTCCTGTTCTTCGGTATTTTCATCATCAGTAGATTCGATGTATAATTTCAGGAAACCATCAAACTTTAAAACTTCACCGTTTGCCACAAAGTTTTCGTTATTGTGGTTGTTTTTGATCTGAACATTTGTTTTTTCAAGCTGTGCATCACTCATTTGTGAGGCCACTGTTCTTTTCCAAATTAGTTCATACAATCTTTTTTCTTGATTATCTCCATCTATTTTTTGAACATTAAAATAGGTGGGTCTTATAGCTTCATGAGCCTCTTGGGCACTTTTAGATTTTGTTTTAAATTGACGCTCGAAGTGATAGTCTTTTCCAAAAGACTTTACGATTTCTTCTTTAGAGGCAATGAGCGCTGTTTCGGATAGGTTTACTGAATCTGTTCTCATGTAGGTTATCTTTCCACTCTCGTACAAGCGTTGAGCAATGCTCATTGTTTGTGCTACTGAAAAGCCTAGTTTTCTGCTGGCTTCCTGTTGCAATGTTGATGTAGTAAAAGGGGCGGCAGGTGTTTTTTTTGCAGGAGATGTTTGCAAATCTGCTACCTTAAATTGGGCACCCAGGCAAGTTTCAATAATTTTTTGTGCTTCTTCTTTTGTAGCGACCCTGCGTGCTATGTCAGCTTTAAATGAATCGCCTTTTTCGGTGGTGAAAATTGCTGTAATTTTAAAATAATTTTCGGAAACAAAGTTTGTAACTTCTCTTTCGCGCTCTACAATTAATCTAACTGCCACAGATTGCACACGACCTGCTGAGAGCGATGGCTTAACCTTTTTCCATAAAACAGGAGACAGCTCAAACCCTACTAAACGGTCTAAAATTCTGCGCGCCTGTTGTGCATCAACTAAGTTTAAATCAATCGTGCGTGGGTTATTAATTGCATTTTTAATTGCACTTGGAGTAATTTCGTGAAATACAATTCTCTTGGTATTATTTTTATCGAGTCCTAAAGTTTCATATAAATGCCAAGAAATAGCTTCTCCCTCGCGATCCTCATCAGTGGCTAACCAAATTACTTCGGCTTTATCAGCAATTTTCTTTAGTTCATTAACTACCTTAATTTTATCTTCTGAAACTTCGTAGTTCGGTAAAAACTTATTGTTAACATCAACGCCTAAGCCCTTTTTAACCAAATCGCGTACATGACCAAAACTTGATTTAACAATGTAATCACTCCCTAAAAATCCTTCTATAGTTTTGGCCTTTGCAGGAGACTCAACAATCACTAAGTTTTTACTCATGTTTGTGTATTAAATTTTCAAATATCAAAAAGGCAAAGAAAAGGATTTTATTTAATTTGCAAGTATTGTACATTTTTAACATTTTGCTTTACCTCTTTATACCCTTTCTTAAATAGGTCATTTTCAGTGGCAAATGCTATTCAATTGCAGTAATTTTAATTTCTACGCGTCTGTTTAATTCACTTTCTTCTTCAGTTTGAGGGTCGGGAAACAGCATCATGGCATTTCCAAAGCCCTCCACTGCAAGTCTTTTTTTGCTTACGCCTTCAAAAGTTAGGTATTTTTTTATGGCCGCTGCCCTATTCTCGCTTAGCTTTCGGAATTCTTTCAAATTTTTTCTTTTAGGACCATTTGCGTGGCCTTGTATTTCTATTTTAACATTAGGATTTTTTTGCAAGAAAAGTAAAAGTGAGGATAATGCTGGTCTAGATTTTGGCAATAATTTATCAGTATTTCCTTCAAAATAAAAAGGGATAATTTCTAAATAAGCGTCTTTCGCAATTTTTTTTAAATAAATCGTATCGAGAATTGACAAAGAATCTTGAGGCAAGAGATAATTTCTTTTCTCAATCATAAAGCCAGCGGCCACAGCCATAATATCCGTTTGAGATTTAAATGGGATGTTATAGGAAGAATGCCCGCTAATTACAAATCCTGTGTCAATAACATTAGTTCGAACTACAGCATCTGCTTCCAATCGTTGCTTTGTTTCAACATCAGCAAAATAAAATTGTAATTTATTTCTGCTTTTCTTTGACTCTGCTTCTATTCTTGCTAGAAGGCTATCAGCTGCGGCTGAGTTGGTTGTTACTTTTTCATAGTTTAATTTTAGGGTAAATCCCTTTTGAGGATTGCGGTCACAACAGATAACTAGCATATATGATTTCCCCGGTTCCATTAACAGGGGCTTGCAAAATGAATTTCCAACACCTATGCCTACAGAAGCGGAATCATTAGACTTGTTTAAACCAGTTACACTGTTAATGCTTTTATCATTTCTTGAAATGTTAGACCTCAAGGTTTTTATTTTTCCCGCTATTTTTATAGAATCACAGAACCCAGGCGCTGAGGCATCGAAAATCATAAAATCATAATCATCGTTAATACTATTAGGAATGATAGATAGATTTAAATTTGCTTTCTCGGGGTGGTTTAAAATAAACCATTCGCTATTTTTCTCATCTTTAAAGGATATAGAATCGTACTTTTTAGGCTGAACCAATTCCTTTATTTTACCAGAGCCAAGCGGAGCAGAATTTTGTTGATAAACAGTGTCTTTTAGTAATAGTGCTACAACACAATCGCTGTTTTGCGCGGAGACACTATTAAAAAACAAATAGCTAACTATTAATATTATTAAACGCATTTATAAATTTTAAAAGGCACAAATATAGTTTAGTACAACTTACCGTGCTTCATAAAAGATTGATATCCTTTTCAATTTATCAACATTTTGTTAAAGTATTTTTACTACTTTATATACTTACACATAGATTTATTCATGATATAGACTAGATTAACACTTTTGATTATTTGATTAGATTTTGTATCGTGATTTTTAACCAAACAGATAGACCAAGATGATTGGTTTTAAGTTAAATAAATTGGGATAAGATCATTAGCACAAGAAATTTTATTTGACTCTAATTTCAACCTAGAAATTTTCAAAAACTAT
>CAIKXD010000378.1 GCA_903831265.1 uncultured Bacteroidota bacterium | reverse complement strand
GGTAATCAATTCAATAGTTTCACACATGTTAGAGTAGGCAAAAACAAATTCGTTAATGCCTTTTTCAGCGTTAAAATGAATTCCACTCATTCCGTCGCCTTGTTGTTCATCATACGACCAGGATCCTTTATTGAAATAAATAGATGTACTCACTCCGTCAATCTCACGGTCTTTTTGCTTGGGATCGACAGGGAATTTGCCTGTCATATTATCGTTCCATATGGATTTTTCATCCGTATACCATTTTTTTGAAAAATCTCCATTGTGTTTTAATGTGGCCACCCATACTCCCTTTTTGTTTTTTTCAACTTTGGTAACCGTAACGTTAATTGTTTTTTTAGTAATCTTTGGATCTGATGCCTTTTCAACCATTTCACCGGTTTCCTGATCGAAGTAACAATTAACTGTTTCTATGCGTTCCTGCACAAAGGTTAACTCGTTTCCAACCAAAAAGAAGGGTTTGCAAAATCCAGAAATACCGGCTAGGGAGTCCACAACTTCCTTACTTTCCGTTTGTAGGTTGGTGGTGTCTTTTTTCTCTTTGTTATCCGAAGTTGGTTTTTTTTCATCATTATTACCACCACATGAAGTTCCAAGTAATACAAGTACGGAAAAAAGGATTGTATGTATTTTTTTCATATTGATTTGTTTGATTTAATCGAAGATAATACTATTTCAGTTAACTTTTTTTATAGCTGTTAAGATCTTGTAATCATCCATTTGAATGTCTTCACAATTGCATGATGTAATGGTATATGAAATTTCAAATTTCTTGTCAATATAAATTGGATTTGGTGTAGTTTCGACCCAGCCGCCTTCCTCTTCATGTATGTTAAAAAGATCTAAATTTAGGTCGGTATCAAGGTTGAATTCATTTATAAAAAGTTCTTTACCATCCTCTGTTATAAACTCCCAAGAACAAGCAAAGCATTCACATGCTGCATCATTGCATGCCACATTTTTATAAGTAACAACCGTGGTTTTGGTTTGTGACATAGTATTAAATGAAGTGGCAAAAAGAGCAAGCGTAAAAATAATTTTCATGTTTTTGGTTTTAAGTTATTATCAAATACGAACTTACTACTTATTTTAGAAAAAGAAAAACTAGTTTCGTTTTCTAAAATCTTCCTGTTTTTAATAAGATTTTTAAAGCACTCTCGTATATTTCGCTTTGCATGCTTCGAAACAAGGGTAAATAAGAATTAATGTGTCGCCGCTTACTTCATACTTGATAATTAAATTTTGACACGTAGCAGAAATTATCGTAGAATCAATTGCTGAATAAGTTCCGGATGTACTTGAATTAGATTCAATAGACATATCGCAGATAATTCCATTGGAATTAACATTTCCATTGGTGTGGAAGACTAAATTTTTATCGCTACCTACTGCAGTAAAGACACCACTTCCATTTCCTGGATCCATTAATACTTCTTTTAATTCCCAAGTGCCAGTCAAGGAGTCTCTCTTATTTTTCTTACAAGAGGTAAATAAACTTAGGATTACTAAAATTGCGAATGATATTTTCATGGGATTTAATCAGTTAATGTTTTCGCTAAAATAAACAAAAAAAAAGAGCGACATTAGTCGCTCTTTTTTTTGCTTGGAGAGGTTGTTATTATTGCTTAATAAATGAAAGCGTTTCATTCGAATTTTCGGAAACGATCTGAACTAAATAGTGACCGTTTGTTAATGATTCAATTGCTATTTTTGCAAATCCATTGTTTCCTTGACCGCTAACTAATTCCCGTCCTGACATATCCAAAATCTTGTAGGCGAAGTTGGTAATATTTCCAGTAATAGAAATGTTATCAGCACTTGGATTTGGGTATAGCTTGAATTGGTTCATGCTTGACTCATCAATTCCCCATAACATCGTATTTATGTTATAGGTAGTGTTGGTTATGATAGGGGCATTCCAATCAAAATAAATATAGGCCGTATTTTCAATGGTACTTCCAGCTATATTTCCAAAGTTTTCCTCGATTCGATAAACCAAATGCCCGTGACTTGCAGGTTCATTGGTCGTTGAGTCCGCTAACCAGATATTAGGGTATTCAAATTTTAGTACACCATTCCCCATATTTACTACTTGCATGTTATGAGATGACTCCACTAAACTGAAAGTAGACCAATTCAAATTGGCATCCAATGTATCTAGGATGTAGATGTTTTGTGCGGGGGCAGTTCCTGTATTTTGAAATTGAACGGTGTATGTTAATACATCAGTTATATTAACTTCGAGTTGTTCCGATGTAACGGGAAAGCCCATTGTTTCGTAGATATCAGGTCTTCCAACCACTTTGTCATTTGGATCGTAGCTATTGCCAACTAGTTGTAAAAGTGATCCATTGTTATTTAAATTAGAACAATCAACTATATTTCCAGCAGGAGTAATTGTGGATGTAAAGAAATGTTGTGATCCATTTGCTATACCTGCAGGAACGTTAAAGGTAATTAAGTCTGACAAAGAGAAAGAAGCCGCAGCTGAATTTAAATTCCAGGTTATTGTATTGCCACTTATTACATATCCTGGATTAGCGATTGAGCCAGTATTTACAGTGACTCCAGCTGGATAAGTTAATGTTAATGTATAGGGACCAACTGGTCCAGGACCGTAAGATCCCCAATTTAAATGAAAATAGGCAGTCGTGTTTTGATAGTATCCG
>CAIKXD010000377.1 GCA_903831265.1 uncultured Bacteroidota bacterium | reverse complement strand
GATTTTCATTCTACTTTGATTTTTGCTTTAGTCAAAAAATATGATTTTGGCTATGCTATATTAACTTTTGGTGTTGGAGATTGTCCAATAGGATTATTAAATAATGATTTGACTGAAATAAAATTAATGAATTGGTTAGATGTTGGTGAATTTGGCGGAGGAACTCGTTTTATTACTATGCCAGAAATATTCCAAAGCGACAAATTTTCAACACGTTTTGGTTTTAAATTAGTAAAGGATTTCTCTTATTTAATGTTGATGACGGACGGTATTTACGACCCGAAATTTATAGTAGAAGTCAATTTAGAAAAAATAGAAAAGTGGAATGAGTTTCTTGAAGATTTACAAGGTAAAAACGAAGATAATTGTAAAGTAGAATTTAATAAAGACAATGCAGAAATAGCAAATCAACTTTCCACTTGGATGGACTTTTGGAATCCTGGGAATCACGATGACAGAACCCTTGCAATAATTTATTAGAATATGAGAACAATTACAGTAAAATCAATTAACGATTCTTCTAAAACATATCAGTTTGTAGATAATGGTGAACCTATGCGCGGTGGTGTAAAAGATGTTTTTTTTAGTCCTGATAAAAAATATGTGGTAGCCATTTTTAGAGAAAGATTAGACTTTAATCAAAAAGAAAGACTACAAAAAATAACAAATCATTATTTACCTCAAATTCAAAATAAGGAAGCAGGAGATTATTATTTGAATGAAGTATACAGATGGCCAACGGATGTAATTGAGTATAATGGTTTAACTGGGATAATTGTACCTATCTATAATTCTAAGTTCTTTTTTAAAAAAGGGTATGAAACCAGTGATTTGATTCAAGGTAACGAAAAAAATGGTAAATGGTTTGCTGGTGCAAAATTTAGAAATCCTCAATTTCCATTAAAAGTTGCTAAATCAGAGTTAGGTGATTGGCTAAGCTATTTTCAAGTTTGCGTAAATTTAACTCGGGGTGTCAAAAAAATGCACGCTATGGGCTTGGCTCATTCTGATTTATCTTATAATAATGTACTCATTGATCCTATAGAAAAATCTGCTTGCATGATTGATCTAGATGGATTGGTAGTTCCTGGAATGTTTGCTGCTGAAGTAATTGGAACAGCTGAATTTATTGCTCCAGAAGTACTTTCTACAAAACATTTAAATAAAACAGATCCAAATAGAAAGCTACCAAATAGATTGACAGATTTACACGCTTTACCAGTGCTTATTTATATGTTTCTATTACATAGGCATCCACTAAAAGGAGGTAAGGTTCACGATTTAGATACTGAAAAAGATGATTTGTTGTCAATGGGTGAAAAAGCTATGTTTATTGAACATCCTAAAGACCCAACCAATAGACCAAAATTAAATCAGGTTTCGAAATGGGATTTGCCTTGGGCAGATATTGCAAAACTTCCGTATTCAATTACTGGACCGTATTTAAAAACGCTATTTGATAAAGTTTTTATTGATGGTTTACACAATCCTATGCAAAGACCAACTGCCGAAGAATGGGAAATAGGATTGTTGAAAACTACTGATTTAATGCAGAAATGTCATAATATTTCCTGCGAACAAAAATGGTATGTCTTTGACAATACAAATACGCCTAAATGCCCATTTTGCGGCACTTCTCATAAAGGAACTTTACCTGTTTTAGATTTATACTACCAATTCAGACCAACAGTTTGGAAACCCGAAAACCATAGATTAATGGTTTATGATAATCAGTATTTATTTCAATGGCACGTTAACCGAAATGTGGCAAGAAATGAAAAAACAACAAAAGAACAGAAAGTTCCAGTTGGTTATTTCACATTTCATAATGATAAATGGGTTTTAGTTAATCAAAAATTAGGTTCTCTTAAAGATGTAACAGAAGATAAAGATATACCAATCGGTGCAATGGTGGAATTAACAGACGGAAAAAAACTACTATTATCAAAAGAAGATGGTGGCCGAGTAGTAGTAATAACAATGGCTAATAAATAACAAAAATAAATTAACTAACTTTAAAATTAATCAAAATGAATTTACCAACTTGGCTAATAGCCGTTTTTGCAGTAACTGTTCTAGTTATGCTTATTATTGACTTAGGGGTTTTTAATAAAAAAAGTCATTCAATCACAAATAAAGAGGCTGTTATCTGGTCGGGCGTATGGATTTCGTTGGCTATGATATTTAGTGGTCTAGTATATAATTTTGCAGGCCCAACTAAATTTTATGAATTT
>CAIKXD010000376.1 GCA_903831265.1 uncultured Bacteroidota bacterium | reverse complement strand
TTAGAATTAAAAAGAGAAGATGTTATTTTTGAAGTTATTGTAGTAGATAATAATTCAAATCAAGAAACTAAGAATGAGTTAATTAGGTGTAAAGAAATATTTTCGTCATTAAATATTCAATTGTTAGAGGAGCCAAAACAAGGTAAATCAAATGCATTAATAATGGGGTTTGATACAGCAAAAAATGATTTTTTGCTAATTTGTGATGATGACAATTATTTACACAGTGATTATTTAATAAACGCATTTGATATCTTCAATAAGCATGACGATGTTGGAGTCGTTGGAGGTTTAAGTATTTTGTCTAATCAACAAAACCTCCCCTTTTGGTTTAAAAAATTTAAGGGTGCTTGGGCAATTGGTCAACAGCAATCTACTACTGGTTATATCAATACTACGCTACCTGCTGTTTGGGGCGCAGGTATGGTATTTCGCCGATCAGTTTGGCAGGATGTTAAAAATTTAGGTTTTAAATCTTTTTTGACAGGGCGACTAGACGCAAGTGTTTCTATGACAGGGGAAGATACAGAATTATGTATTTTAGCAAATTTTTTAGGTTACAGAATATATTATAGCGACAACTTAAAATTAACACATGATGTTAATTCTGCCAGATTAAATTGGAATTACTATTTACAGCTAAATAAAGGTTTTTCACGATCTCAAATTTATTTTGAATTATATGATTTAGTTTTTAATAATAATGATTTAAAATCTATAAATAAAATTTGGGAAAAACATTTATCACAGTATGTCAAATTATTTTTTAAGGATTATCAATACTTATTTTTTTATAAAGGTCTTTATCTAGGATTCTCTAATAACGTGGAAGGTTACGAATACGGTATTGTTAAACGTACCTATTTAACAAAAATAATTGAATTATTGAGGATTAGAAATAAGTACTCTTTATATATAAAGCATTTAGCTTTTCTTCATAATGTTAAAAAGTAATTTACCGAAGATATCAATAGTAACACCTTCCTATAATCAAGGTGAATATCTAGAAGAGACGATCTGCTCTGTGTTAGATCAAGATTATTCCAATCTAGAATATATAATTATCGATGGAGGAAGTTCAGATCAGTCAGTAGAAATAATTAAAAAGTATGCAAAACATCTAACTTATTGGATTAGTGAGCCTGATAAAGGACAGAGTGAGGCTTTGAACAAAGGGTTGCAAAAAAGTACAGGAGATATTTTTAATTGGATCAATAGTGATGATTACCTTGAGCCAGGTGCATTACTTAAAATTGCTAAAGCATTTACAGATAATCCATCTGCACTTCAAGTTTGTGGTTTTTGCCGAATATTTGATCAAAATTCGGATGACACAATTCTGATGCATAGGAGTGAACTGTTTAGTTCAACAGAAAAAACTATTGTTCAAGAAAAAATAAATCAACAGGGTTCTTTTTATAATTTATCGGTAATTAAAGAGTTGGGGTTAGTGAATAATAACTTGAATTGTGTTATGGATTTAGAGCTGTGGTTTAGGTTTTTATGTAAATATGGTCAGGAACGAATTGTTTTAGTTGATGATTTACTTGCACATTTCAGGGTACATACTCATTCAAAAACTAGTGAGTTGGAAAAGACATTTCGAATGGAAGCCAACGGTTTGTTTTTTGAATTGCTTAAACAAATGTGTTCCACTCATCCATATCTTAAACTTTTTTCATGTAACGGTAAATACCAAACCGATTTATGGAACAAAGACTCCCTTAATTGTGAGAATTTATATGATGAAGTTGCAATTCAATATTTTTATGAATTTTATCGAGCTGGAAATTATTTAGCATGCCGAAGCGCCTTAAAATCACTTATAAAAAATGATAAAATTCCTTTTAACAGGCATTTTGTGAGAATTATTTTAAAAATATATTTAGGTTTTTAATTTTTTATGCCTAAAGTATCAGTTGTAATACCATGTTATAATCAGGTTGAATTTCTTGAAGAAGCA
>CAIKXD010000375.1 GCA_903831265.1 uncultured Bacteroidota bacterium | reverse complement strand
AAACGTCCCACTTGACCTTCTATTTTGGAAGGTTCGTATTTCGATACACCACCGCCATTAGTACCGAACCAAATATTTCCAGATTTATCTTCTATGATGCTACTAACATTATTATTACTGAGGCCCTGCTTATTGGTAAAATGAGTAAAACGTCCCACTTGACCTTCTATTTTGGAAGGTTCGTATTTCGATACTCCACCGCCTTCTGTGCCGAACCAAAGGTTTCCGGATTTATCTTCTAAGATGCTCAAAACAACATTATTACTGAGGCCTTGTTTATCGGTAAAATGAGTAAAACGCTGCCCATCATATTTCGATACCCCACCGCCTGCTGTGCCGAACCAAATGTTTCCGAATTTATCTTGTAAGATGCACCTAACAAAATTATTGCTCAGGCCTTGTTTATCGGTAAAATGAGTAAAACGCTGCCCATCGTATTTCGAGACCCCACCGCCTGTTGTGCCGAACCAAAGGTTTCCGGATTTGTCTTCTAAGATGCATGATATATTTCCTTGCTGTAAGCCCTGTAGTTTACTAAAAGAAGAAAAAGACTGAGGATTGTTGTCGTTTATGTGTGGATCTTTGGCAAGGGTTACTTCGGGTATCCCTGCCACAAAAGGGCTGTCAATGGCAGGTACTATTTTGGGTAAGGAAAACGTATCGGTTCCGGGTGTGATGATACGAAGCTTTGTTTCATCTAACATCACCACCATGCCTTGCCCTGCCGGATGCACATTGGTATTGGTTGGAACTACCTTAGGTGTAACAACAGGTATCTTTTTTAGTTTGCTTTCGTCAACCAAAATTACCTTTGGCTCAGCCATACTATCTTTGGGTACCATATAACCTTTGGCTTCTACTAATTTGGGTGCCAAGGTGTTTCTATTGGTTTGGTTTTGTGGTTTGTTACATGCTGCAAAAACTAAAAGTATCAAACAAAGTACGAAGTAATATTTTTTGATTTTATTTAATTTTTTCATCAACCAAATTTAGATAAAGATAAGCAGTCTGGAATTTTAGAATCATCGGTTTAGCTTTGCTGCTAAGATAAATATTTTTCATGAATTGAAAATGCTTATTAATTGGCATTGGAACATTCCACGCCGGTAACATGGCCTCCATAGGCTATAATACCATGGTTTAAAGGTGTATTATCTTTTGAATATGATTTTGTAAACCATAAGGATTTAACTTTACCTTGGAATTTGCAATGCACATTTGATGATTTTTATAAAGATGTACAAACTATCAGAAATCTGAACAAACAAGACAATTTACCTTCGCATCAATTTGGATGCTAAAAAAATAAGCCTGTTTCAAATATTACTTTATTCCTGAAACCAGCGCAACATTATTTTGAAATACAATCAAACAATGAAATCATCAAGCAAGTATTAATTTATGACATCAATGGCGCGCTTATCAATCAATAATCAACATGCACTAATTGATATTCAAAATTTGAGTCCAGGGATTTATTTTGTTCAAGCTAATTGTAATTCAAAAACTGAACACTTTAAATTGATAAAACAATAGTTTTTCTGCAAGCATAAAGTGAAAATCAGCAATGTTTATTGTGCATAAAAAAAGCCCCCTTATTCAGGAGGCTTTTAACCAATTATTAACTGTTTAGAATTTATTTTACAGAGTCAACTACTGCTTTAAATGCAGCTGGGTGGTTCATCGCTAAATCGGCTAAAACCTTACGGTTTAATTGCACATTCTTAGCATGAATTTTACCCATAAATTGTGAGTAGCTTAATCCATGCGCGCGAACGCCTGCATTAATTCTTTGTACCCATAATCCACGGAAGTTGCGCTTCTTAGCTTTTCTATCGCGGTAAGCGTATGTTAAACCTTTTTCTAAAATATTTTTTGCGATGGTAAACACGTTTTTACGTGCTCCCCAATATCCTTTTGTTTGCTTAAGGATTTTTTTTCTGCGGGCTTTTGAAGCCACATGGTTGACCGATCTTGGCATGTTTTGTTTTGTTTTGACAATCAGTGCTCTTTAAGAGTCTTTTAGTACTGATTTTCGGGTTAATACTTAAATTACCTGTTGTTTTTAATTGTTATTTACCTACACACAACATTCTTTTCACATTACCTGAATCAGGCTTGCTTACTAAGGTTGCGTGTGTTAATGCGCGCTTACGCTTGGTTGATTTTTTAGTCAAAATGTGACTTTTGAAAGCATGCTTTCTTTTAATTTTACCTGTTCCTGTGAAAGAAAAGCGCTTCTTTGCACTGGAGTTGGTTTTCATTTTTGGCATTCTTGTTTGTGTTTTATGGTGTTAATAATTGGTTTTCTTATTTCTTTGGCTTTGGAGCTAAGGTCATCATCATTTTTTTACCTTCCAACAAAGGTAACTGTTCAACTTTACCGAACTCAGCGAGGTCTTGTGCAAAACGCAACAACATCAATTCCCCTTTTTCTTTAAATAAAATTGTTCTACCCTTGAACAGTACAAATGCCTTTACCTTTGAGCCTTCTTCTAAAAACTTTTGTGCATGATTCTTTTTAAATACAAAATCATGCTCATCGGTGTTAGGTCCAAATCTAATTTCCTTTATGGTAATTTTTGACGATTTAGCTTTTATTTCCTTTTGTTTTTTGCGATGTTCGTACAAGAACTTTTTGTAATCAATAATTTTACAAACCGGAGGATCAGCATTTGGTGCAATTTCCACCAAATCTAATCCTGCGTCTTTAGCCATCAACAATGCTTGTTGTATTGGATAAATTGCAGGTTCTACATCATCTGCAACCACCCTTACGCGAGGCGCTCTAATGTTTTCATTGATATTATGTTCGTCCTGACGCTGAACTTTTCCCTTAATAATTTTAGGGATACGCGGGTCAAATTTTCTTTCGCCTAATGTGGTAGGCTTGGTAACATCTGTTGCTATGGGTTTCCTGTTTTTTTAAGTTAATAAATATATTTATGCTATAATTTCTATCTCTTTGTTTATTAGTGCGGCAAATTCTTCTACACTAAAAGAACCTAAATCACCAACACTTTGTTTACGCACCGAAATTTTATTTTCTTCAGCCTCTTTCTCGCCAACAATCAACATAAAAGGCACTTTATTTAATTCCGTGTCTCTTATTTTCTTGCCAATTTTTTCGTTTCTGTCATCAACAAGGCCACGAATATCGTAATTTTTTAGTAATTCTAAAACTTTTTTTGCGTAATCGTTATACTTCTCACTAATTGGTAGAATGCTAATTTGCTCAGGCGCTAGCCATAAAGGAAACTTACCAGCACAATGCTCAATTAAAACAGCCACAAAACGCTCTAAAGATCCAAAAGGTGCTCTGTGAATCATTACCGGACGGTGCTTTTGATTATCGCTACCTGTATATTCCAACTCAAAACGTTCAGGCAAGTTATAATCTACCTGAATAGTTCCTAATTGCCATTTGCGACCAATAGCATCACGCACCATAAAATCTAATTTAGGTCCGTAAAAAGCTGCTTCGCCTAATTCTACCACAGTTTTCAAACCTTTTTCAGCGGCCGATTCTACTATGGCCGATTCGGCTAAAGCCCAATTTTCGTCAGAACCAATGTATTTTGTTTTATTCTCTGGATCGCGCAAGGAGATTTGTGCTGTATAATCTTTAAAATCTAAAGCCTTAAACACATACAACACCAAATCAATTACCTTACAAAACTCCTCTTTTACTTGATCTGGACGGCAAAATAAATGCGCATCGTCTTGTGTAAAGCCACGTACACGGGTCAGGCCGTGCAATTCACCTGCTTGTTCGTAACGGTAAACAGTACCAAACTCGGCCAAACGCACCGGTAAATCTTTATAGGATTTTGGCGAAGCTTTATAAATCTCGCAGTGATGAGGGCAATTCATTGGTTTCAAGAAAAACTCCTCGCCTTCATGCGGTGTTTTTATGGGTTGAAAAGAATCTGCACCATATTTCTCGTAATGACCAGAAGTTACATACAAGTTTTTATTGCCTATATGTGGGGTAATTACCGGCAAATAGCCTGCTTTCATTTGTGCTTTCTTTAAAAAGTTTTCCAATCGCTCGCGCAAAGCAGCCCCTTTTGGCAACCATAATGGCAAGCCCATGCCCACTTTTTCTGAAAAAGTAAACAACTCCAATTCCTTACCTAGCTTACGGTGGTCGCGTTTTTTTGCTTCTTCAAGTAATACCAAATAATCGGCTAAATCTTTTGCTTTGGTAAAGGTAATACCGTAAATTCTGGTCAATTGCTTATTTTTTTCATCACCACGCCAATAAGCACCGGCAATGTTCATCAGCTTAATTGCCTTTATAAAACTTGTATCAGGAATGTGTGGTCCACGGCATAAATCTGTAAATTCACCTTGTGTGTAAAAAGTAATTTTACCATCTTCTAAGTCTTTCAATAAATCCAATTTGTACTCATCTTGCTTTTCAGTAAAATAAGCAATGGCATCCGCCTTCGAAACATCTTTACGCAAATACGCACTGCCTCTTTTAGCCAATTCCATCATTTTATCTTCAATAGCTTTTAAATCTTCCAAGCCAATGGTTTTGCCACCTAAATCAATATCATAATAAAAACCATTTTCAATAGCTGGGCCAATCCCAAACTTGGTTCCAGGGTAAATGGCTTCAATAGCTTCGGCCATTAAATGCGCTGAGGAATGCCATAATGTAGCTTTTCCCTCGGTATCTTCTGCTTTTAATAACACCAAATGAGCGTCCGTAGTTATAGCACGCGTGGCATCCCAAACCTCGCCATTTACTTTAGCGGCCACCACATTGCGGGCCAGGCCTTCGCTAATACTTTTTGCAACACCAAGCGAGGTAATTCCTGCTTCGTATTGTCTCACCGATCCATCAGGTAAAGTAATGTTAATCATAAATTATTTTTAAATTTAAGGAGCGCGAAGTTAAGCATTTAGGGCTTAAAAAGTATATTTTGGGCTAAATAATGTTTATTTTTTGGGCGCAACCCCAACTTTGGTTGGGGTCAGGCCATCCGCTGTATCTTTTTTGGGCTTTAAAACATTCGTATGCAATAATAAATTTCAGATAGCCCAAAAAAGGATGCCGCTGCTGTCCTTTTCGCGGATCATTTCTTTTTCTCTAAATTCCCCTCTCGAGAGGGGTTAGGGGTGTGTGACAAAACTCTAGGGTTAAAACTTAATCTTAGTAGACCTCAATCAAAAAAAATAAAATCTAAGTTTTTACAGATAGTTTCTAATTCAACTATAAATCTTATTCGCAATTCTAAATAATAATTTATTTTTGAAATTTAAACCACGGCGTGAAAATTAAAAGAAAAATATATCCGTACAATCCAAAACTAAAACTACTTGCCCGCAAGCTCAGAAATAATAGTACATATGCTGAGGTGTTATTGTGGAACCAATTAAAAAATAAAAAACTAAAAGGTTACGATTTTCATAGACAAAAACCAATTTTGAATTACATTTTAGATTTTTTTTGTCACGAATTATATCTGGCTATTGAAGTTGATGGAATTACTCATGATACGGAAAATCAACAAGTAAAGGATAAAGTAAGACAATCAGAAATTGAAGCATTGGGTATAACTTTTTTAAGGTTCGATGATATGGATATTAAAACGCAGATGGATGGCGTAATCAGTGAAATTTTGAATTATGTGGAGATATTTGAAAAAAGTGGGAGAGATTAAATTGACGTTTCTAATTTTAGCTTTTTGCTAGAGTAAACATTCGTGACACACCCCTAACCCCTCTCAAGAGGGGAATTTAAAGTGGAGAGTGAAATTATATATTCTTAATTCCACAAAGTTGAAAGCAATAATGAAAATTCTTTTCATGTTAATCTTCATTCCAAACCTATTATGGGCTAAAATTGCTTTCAATTCAGCGTTTTTAATGCCATATAAATACACTATAGCTATTGCAACCATCAGAATTTTATACAAAAAATGGTCCACACAATTACAAGTTTCAAAAAATAAATTTGGGCTTTTATTGGCGCTCGATTATCAACAAAAATATATTCCTTTTAAGAAGCCTTTGATTGAAGAAGATTTGAATTATGGAATTTTTGTGAGTTATAAAATTGGAGGATTTTATACATTCAAGAAGAATAGCATTTTTAAAAATGTTGGATTATGTTTATATCAGCTCTACAGCAATAGTATAGCCAAAATTGAACGAGCTCCTGAATATAAAAAAACAGATACTATTTTGTATTTTTCAATTGATGAAAAAATCAAATCCTTTGAAATACTAATCAATAGTACTTCTCAAATAAAAATCACTAAACAATTCTCCGTTTTAATTTGACCATTTTTAGGAATTATTCAAAGAAACAGTGTGAGAGAAAATAACAGTGATTTGAAAAATACTATTTATGATAAAAGATACACTATTACCAATTGCAATTATTTTTTAATAAACTTCTTCATTACTTGACTGTTTTCATTTATCAGTTTCAAAAAATGAACACCTTTATTTAATGCACTCACATCAATAGTTGTATTTGTTGCACCATTTGCTAATGAAGCAGAATAAAGCAATTTGCCCGTCAAATCTATAATTTGAATCATTTTGTATTCCTGCATCCATTTAACGGTTAATATACCATTTGTTGGGTTAGGGTTTAACTCAACAGCTTCCAATGACTCATCTTTAATCCCTAAGTCAACAGGTGTTTCATATGGAACTGCAAAAGCTGCTGCCGAACCAATGGATAGCCTTGCCAACTTATGAAAATATGGAATATTAAAATAATAGATCGAATCAGACGCTAAATGATATTGTGGATTTGGATCATTATCCCAATCTTGAATCATCAATACTGCTCCATAATCTCGATTCCAGAAGGATGCGTGATCGCTATATGTAGCCCCCGGGTTTACTAAAATCATATTCAATCCTATATTATATTCGATATTCACCGACAATACTGTATCAGCTATTGCCTGCGAATTTCCTATTGGTTTTGCGTGCACTCTTGCAACCGAATCATTATCACTATCATGGGCTATGGCATCCATGTTGATGACACCATGAATGGAGTCGTTGTCAACATAAGCTGAATTGGCATAATTAGCGCTTCCTAAGAGTCCATACTCTTCATCATCCCAAAGTGCAAAAACAATGGTATATTCAAAATTATAATCTATTAAAATCCTTGCAGCTTCTAAAACTGTTGCTACACCCGCTCCATTGTCATCGGCACCGGGAGAAATTGGACCATTGGGCATGGCATCATAATGCGCACACAAAATAACTTTTTTATTTGGATAAAGCATTCCTGTTTTTTTGGCCCAAATGTTTTTACCACCTGAAGATCCAAAACTGGCTGAATCTACCTGGTAACCGTAAGAAATTAACTTATTTCTTATAAATTTAAATGCCAATTCATTACCTGGTCTGTTTCTATTTCTTGAAAAGATAGTATCAACCATCCCATTTACAAATACACCTCTTTCGCCTGATAATTCTGCTGTACGAAACATCAAGGTGTCGATATTAACCGAATCGAGAATAGCTTGAATAGATGAAATTTGTGCATGTGATACAATTGGTAGAGCAGCTATTGCTAAAGCATAGAATATTTTTTTCATTTTTTATTTTTTTGCAATAATAGCTTTAAAACGTTTTCCTTTTATTAAATCTTTGAAACAAAGTACATATCAATCTCACCCTTGCCTTTTGCATGCACTTTCCTTTAAGTAAGTAAATTTATCTTTTATCCATGAATAGATTTTTTCACTCATACAATTATTGCTAAATAAACCACTTTTAGGCGTAACGTTTTTTTTATTGACTTACATTTTTATCATTAATTTTTGATGATAAATTTTATTATTACTGTATACATTTATGTGATAGACTCCACTTAAAAATCCTGCTATTTCAATTGGATATTGAACACCACCCTTAGGTAAATTAATACGATTTATTTCCTGACCTAAACTATTTGAAATAACTAAATAATCTTTATCCATAAAGCCTGTGCTAAAGTTTAAAATACAAATATCATTGGCTGGATTTGGGAAAATGGTTAATTCGTTTTCTTCAATTTTACGCTGTTCCTTAATGCTAGTAAGCACATCAAAATAAGCTACATGATTTAAAATAGAGGACATGTTGTTTGCCACAAAATCTCCACCAAAATAGGCTAAAGAATTATTCAACGCAATTGTATTTACTGTACTATCTAAATACAACACAGGTGAAAGCATATAATCGTTAGCAGAGGCCGCATTAGCTTGTGTAAAACGCATCATGTTTTTGCCAAAAAATAAACCTGCACCAGCCATAAAATTACCACCGCATAACATTTCATTACCACTTACAGCTAAGGCGCTTATTTTTTCTCCAAAAAATGAATTGCCTAAATTATTGACAGGCACGATTACTTTTTCCCAATCATTATTTGCAGCATTAAACAAAGCTAATGCACAAGTATCATTACCGGATACCACATCACAGGCGGCATAAATTCTACCATTGTAAAAAGCTAAATCATTTATAGGAGTTACTGTGCCAAATCCCATAGGTAAAAATTGAGTACCATCATAACCCACAACATGCTTGCGAAGCGCGCCAGTTGGCAATTCAAAATCGCCACCAATAATTAGTTCATTATTAATTACTTCAAGGGTTCTTACTTCAGTACCATAAAATCCCATTTGATTGGCGTCTTGCCATGCGCTTCCATTCCATTTTGCGAGCATTCCAGTGAATGAACCTCCTGCATAAATTTCGTTATTGTAAACGGCAAGTGTATTTACTGTTCCATCTAAACTTCCCATATTTTGCCATTGTCCACTAATTATATCGTATAAAGCAATATGGTTTGCAACTTGTCCATCAGCCAGGGTAAATGCACCACCAACAATAAGTTGATTGTTGTGCATCATCATAGTTTTTATTTTACCATTTACACCATTATTTAGTGGCATCCATGACCAACCAGCAAAACCACTTTGATAAACGGCAATATTGTTTGCAGCTATTGTTCCACCTGCAGTGTTGAACTCACCTGCTACATAAATACTCATTCCTCCTTGTTCTACAAGTATTGAATTTACTTGTCCATTAACACCACCGCCTAAATCATAGGCAGTTGAAGTTACCCAATAGCCTGGTTGTATCCAAGCTAATTCATCAATAGTAAAACCATGTGCATCTGCCCACATTGCCACTCCTTCTACTTTGATATCATGCACATAAGCAAATTTTTGTTTGTTATCTATCTCACGTGCCAAACTTTCGAAGCCGCTTTGTTGCATTAAATAGCCAACTGCACAATGTGTTCCAAAACGGTCAATAAACACAGGGCTTTTGTAGTTTAGATAATCGTTAATAGGAAATTGCTTTTTGTTCCAATAGGCATTAAGTTTGTTAAGCAGCTCTTTTCTCTTAGCTTGTTGCTGTGCGTTTAGATCCCCTACAGATCTGCTTTTTAATGTTTTTTCAACTAACTGCAAATGCAAGGAGATAAGATCAATATGATTGATGTTTTCTGTAATATTTGTTTCGGCTAAAATGGAGGTAATGTCGCTTTGCTTTTGCCATTGTACGTTTACGCTGCATAGCTGATTTAGCGTTTTTTCATTTGCATGCACAGTAATTGCTAGCAAAAATAAGATGAGTGTGTTGATTTTTTTCATGGTGTGAAAGTTTTATGATTTATAAAATTACTTTATATTACTACAATTATGTTTTTATTTTGTTAAATGTTAGTTTTTTTGAACAAATACAGCCACAAAAGCGACAGGAGCAATTCCGATAGCTCCTATGTTCGCAGAGTAAATTACTTTTGTATTAGAAAGTGAAAAAGAATGAGAGTAAACCGATGGCTAAGTAACTCTAGAAGTATACTGTCCGATAGATAACACCTCATTCTTTTT
>CAIKXD010000374.1 GCA_903831265.1 uncultured Bacteroidota bacterium | reverse complement strand
TCTCGTCATTATCAACTGAGTGTTGTAACTTGCCCGGCCAGAATTTGCTACTTTGGTTTTAATGATTTATATTATTAAGGCACAAAGATATGAGCGCGACCTTTGCTTCAACTCACTTTCAAGTGAATTGAAGCAAAGGATTTGCCCAACTATTTTTTTTATTTATTTCAATGTTCATTTTAAAATTCCCATCACTTTTACTTTGTAACAATAGTTACCTTATAAACCTCTTATAGCATTTACCTTTGCACTAATAAATATAAAAATGCTATTTTTAACCTTTAAAACAAATCATTTAAACTTATAATGGAATTTATTACAAAACCATGGCCATGGTACATTGCTGGTCCGCTCATAGGATTAACGGTTCCTACACTGCTTATTATTGGCAACAAAACTTTTGGTATCTCTTCATCGTTGCGACACATTTGCGCGGCATGCCTACCCACTAAAATACCTTTCTTTAATTACGATTGGAAAAAGGAAGTATGGAATTTGTTTTTTGTATTTGGTATTTTTTTAGGAGGCATGTTGGCCATGAACGTGTTAATGAACGGAGATCCTATTGTAATTAATCCTGATTTGGCGACTGAACTCAAAACTTATGGTATTGACAATTACGATGGCATGGTACCTTCGCAGTTATTTAGCTGGGCCAATTTATTTACACTTAAAGGTTTTATTATGATTGTATTGGGTGGCTTTATGATTGGCTTTGGAACACGCTATGCTGGTGGCTGCACTAGTGGACATGCCATTATGGGATTATCTACCTTGCAATGGCCATCCTTAGTGGCTACCTGTTGTTTTATGGCCGGTGGCTTTTTAATGGCCAATGTAATTCTTCCCTTTATTCTTAAACTTTAATATTATAATTGCAATGAGCGCAAATCAAAATCAACCTATAACCAGCACTAATACCGACTTTGAAGTTAGATCGTTAGATGCTATGTGCGTTAACGAAAGTCATTTAGAGCATAAGTGGTATCATAATTTAAAATACTCAGTAGTAGGCATTGCCTTCGGAATTATTTTTGTGAAAGCAGAAATTATTAGCTGGTTTAGAATTCAAGAAATGTTTCGTTTACAATCTTTTCACATGTATGGTGTAATTGGCAGTGCTGTGGTGGTAGGCATGATCTCTGTTTTTTTAATTAAGAAATTTAATATCAAAACTATTTATGGCGAAAAAATTGAATTTCATGATAAAACATTTAATAAAGGACAAATTTACGGTGGTCTTATGTTTGGGCTAGGATGGGCCATTACAGGTGCTTGCCCAGGACCATTATTTGCACAAATTGGAACAGGCGCCTCGGTAATTGCTGTTACATTATTAAGTGCTATTGCAGGTACATTTGTTTACGGTAAATACAGAGATTATTTACCTCATTAAAATTTAATAGCACTACATTTTAAGCTATGAAAGAAGAAGAAAAGCAAACTTTACTTAAAGTTATTCGACAACTTTTAGGACTCACAACAATATTGTTGTTTGGCGGAATTGCTTTGGCTTTGATACTTATTTTTGGGTTGCCTGATTTAAGTGTGGATAAAGATAAAACAACTAAAAACACTGCAGTTGAAAAAGTAGAAGTTGAAATTGTAGATACTGTAAAATATTGGCAAGCCCCTAATGAAAATAGTTTGGCAAATAATTCAAAAAAAGATTTGATTTTATATGGCAAGGATATTATTGCAAATACCGCTAATTATTTTGGGCCTGCCGGTAAAGTGAGTAAAAATAAGATTAATGGTATGAATTGTCAAAACTGTCATTTAGATGCAGGCACCAAAGTTTTTGGCAACAATTACAGCGCAGTTGCTTCTACATATCCTAAATACCGCGCACGTTCTGGTGCTACCGAAGATATTTACAAACGTATTAATGATTGTTTTGAGCGCAGTTTAAATGGAAAAGCATTAGCGGTTGAATCTAAAGAAATGCAAGCCATTGCAGCCTATATCAATTGGTTGGGTAAAGATGTTCGTAAGGGCAAAAAACCTGCTGGTAGTGGATTTAAAGAGATGGCATTTTTAGATAGGGCTGCCGACCCCAGTAATGGCAATTTAGTGTATAATCAAAAATGTGTGAGCTGCCATAAAGCCAATGGAGAAGGACAATGGAATGAAACAAAAACTGCTTTTATTTATCCCCCACTTTGGGGCGACAACAGTTATAATAATGGCGCTGGTTTATATCGCTTATCTAACTTTGCAAAGTATGTAAAGTACAATATGCCAAATCCTACTTATCATAATAACCCGCAGTTAAGTGATGAAGAAGCTTGGGATTTGGCAGCATTTGTAAACACGCAAGTACGTCCTAAAAAAGATATTAGTAAAGATTGGCCTAAGATTGAAGAGAAACCATTTGATCATCCATATGGCCCTTATGCTGATGGTTTTAACGAGGCTGAACATAAATTTGGTCCTTTTAAACCCATTAAATCAAAACTCGATTTGATGAAAAAAGAACAAGATAAAAACAAAAAAACGAGTTAAAAGCCCAATTATATGATGAAAAAAGACAGAAGAAGTTTTATCAAAAAAGTGAGTGCATTGGGCTCATCGGCCTTGCTTATTGCGGGAAATCCTTTAAGCAGTTTAGCCGCAGATAAGGAAGAAAAAAATGAAGTAGAAAGTGATTCAACAAAACCATTTACCATTAGTATTTTACAAACTACAGATGTGCATTGCCAAATACATCCACACGATGAATTATTTTGGGAAAATGGCAAAATGGTTTTTAGGAAAACAGGCGGCTATGCACAATTAGCAACCTATTTAAAGAAAGAAAGAAAAGACAAAGCGCATACTTTTTTAATTGATACAGGTGATATGTTTCAAGGCAGTGAACTATCTGTAAAAACAATTGGAAAAGCCATGGTTCCTATTTTAAATCATTTAGATTATGATTTGTATTTACCAGGTAATTGGGAAGTAATTTATGGGAAAAAAAATATGCAAACTTTATTGGGTTCGCTTCACGCACCAAAGGTTTGTGCCAATATGTATCACGATTTAGGTGAAGGAAAAAAAGGCGAATTAATTTTTCCACCATATCACATTTGGACTGTTGAAGGCGTAAAAATTGGTTTTATTGGTTACACCGATCCTTTGGTACCTATCCGTCAATCGCCCAACTACAGCAAGGGAATTATATATACCAAGCCCGAAGAAAATTTAGCACATTATGTGGATGTGTTGCGTAATCAAGAGCAGTGTGCCTATGTGCTAATTGTGGCACATTTGGGGCTTTCGCAACAAATTTCACTGGCCAACATGCCCGAATGCGAAGGTGTAAATTATATCCTTGGCGGTGATACACACGAAAGAGTAAGAACTCCTATTGTTTGTAAATATGCTAAAGTGGTTGAGCCCGGTGCATTTGGAACTTTTGTAGGAAAACTAAATTTAACCATCGAAAATGGAAAAGTAACTCAAGATACCTATGAACTAGTAGAGCTTGATGCTGATAAATTAAAGCCTGATACCGCCATGGAAGCCTTGCTAAAGAGCAATGAACTACCATTTGAAACAGAAATAAATAAAATTGTAGGTTACAGCACTTTGCCTTTATATAGATATTTTGTGGTTGAAAATACCATAGACACGATGGTGTTGAACGCGCTGCACTGGCAAATGAAGGAGATAGACATTGTGCTCTCTAATGGATTTAGATTTTGTCCACCGCGCACCACGCCAGATAAAACAGGAAACATACCAATTACCAATGGGTATATTTTTGATATGCTGCCCGTAGATAGCACTGTACGCACTGCCG
The DNA here is from genome assembly GCA_903831265.1 of uncultured Bacteroidota bacterium. Lineage (GTDB taxonomy): Bacteria > Bacteroidota > Bacteroidia > UBA4408 > UBA4408 > CAIKXD01. The sequence goes on along the minus strand of CAIKXD010000374.1, from coordinate 8,669 downwards.
AAGTTACCGGTAAACAAATTAAAGATTGGTTAGAAAAAGAGCTGAACAATGTATTTGCAAAAAATGCAGCAGAACGCTTTGGTGGCTGGGTCATTAAATTTCAAGGCTTGGAAGTAAGTTTTGAAGCTTTCGCTGAAAAAGGAAAAAGAGTAAAAACGGCTACTGTAAAAGGCGCACCGCTTGATGAACTTAAAACATATAGCATTTGTGCCTGCGAAAGAGATGGCGACCCTGAAGATATGTTATGCAGAATTAAAGGCGTTAAAAATCCAAAAAATTCGGTGCATACTTTACACAAAGTAATGACTGATTATTTGCAAGCCAATTCGCCAGTTACACCTACTCCACCCTTGGCTGCTAAAATATTAGATGCGCCACAAACTTTGCTCACACAAGTAACCGGTGTTGATTATCAATTTCGTTAATTAAAAAACACAACATGAAAACATTCATCACCATTTGCCTAAGCTTAATGCTTTTTGCCACTATTACGCAGGCACAAAATAATGCGGCACATAAAATAATTTTTCAATTAGTAACTGGCGATACAAGTTCGCACAAAGTGTTGATGAAGCAGTTTGGCAATATCTTAAGTATTGCTCCTGATACAAAAATTGAAGTAGTTTGCCATGGACCTGGTATTGATATGATGATGCAAGAAAAGAGTATTGTTATCAATAAAATAAAAGAATTTAAAGAAAAAGGGGTTGTATTTAATGTATGCGAATTTTCTTTAAAAGAACGCAAAGTGGATAAATCTAAATTGATAGCGCAATCGACTTATGTGCCCGCTGGTATTCTAGAAATTGTTGAGAAACAAGAACAAGGCTGGAGCTATATTAAAGCGGGATTATAGAAAAAAACTAACTATTATAATATTTTATTCGAACGTGAAAATTTGCTTTTTACTAGCTACTGCTTTGGTTTTTAACAGCCAAATCTTATTGGCTCAAACACATGAAATTACTTTTAATGATAGCCTCAAATACGAGATAAAATCAATAGAAGATTTTGCAAAGCTATCTAAATGGTCGGTGCACTCACGTTCTTACTTTATGAGCACGATTAATGAAGGCAGTTTAAAAGATGATTATGCTTTGGCACAAGGTGCTGGCATTGGTTTATTAACTGTGCCTGTAAAAGGTTTTCAATTGGGTGTTGCAGGTTATTTTATTTTTAATTTAGTATCGAGCGATTTATCAAAACCGGATGCTATAAGTGGAGGAAATAACAGGTATGAAATAGGACAATTTGATGTAACAAATCCTAAAAACAAACATGATTTAGATCGTTTAGAGGACTTATTTTTGAAGTATTCGTATCGTAAAAATTCAATTGCCATTGGCCGCATGGAGCTAAACACACCATTTATGAATTTGCAAGATGGGCGAATGCGTCCCACGATAGAAGAGGCAGTTTGGTTAAACATTCATCAATTCAAAAAAGTAAAAATTAATGGAGGTTATGTATGGGGAGTTTCGCCACGCTCTACCATACAATTTTACGATTTAAAATCATCAGTTGGTATTTATGGTCAAGGTGTAAATACGGATGGAACAAAATCAAATTATTTCAACAACATCGCTTCTAAAGGGTTTTATATGGGCAATGTCAATATTAAACCTTTCAAAAAATTTGAAATTAATTTATGGAACGGCTTCTTTGAGAATGTTTCCAATACAGCATTAGTTGAACTTAAAAATGAGTTTGGCGAAACTGAAGATGAAAAGTATTATCAAGGTTTGATGTATTTTAGACAAGATGTGGTGAACAATGGCGGCAATGCAAATAAATCGCAAACCTACATGAATAAAGGCGCACAATCAAATGTGGTAAGTGCACGAATTGGTTTAAAAAGAAAAAATTTAGACATTAATTTTAATTACACCCACATTACAGGCGATGGTCGTTACTTAATGCCTCGCGAGTGGGGTCGAGATCCTTTTTACACCTTTATGTCGCGCGAAAGAAATGAAGGCGCAGGCAATGTGCATGCTGCCAATACCAATATAACTTACATATCTAAAAATAAAAATTTAAAAAGCACTATTGCTTATGGTTATTATCGCATGCCTTCTGTTTCTAACACGCGTTTAAATAAGTATGGCATGCCTTCATACCATCAAATTAATCTTTCATCATCATACGCTTTTAAACATTTTTGGAAAGGCTTAGAACTGCGTTTTTTATTGGCTTCAAAAATTAAATTAGGAAATGATTATATTGCACCTAAATATATTTACAACAAAGTAAATATGACCAATTTTAGTTTAGTAGCAGATTTAAAAATATAATACACATGGAGCAATTAAAGCACAAGTTAAGCATGATTTTAGAGCCCAATCTCGTAAAAGAAATTGAGCAATCGGGCACCATGATGAGTTTTAAAGAAGGTGATATTATTTTAGATTACGATAAAAATATACGCTCCATGCCTTTGGTATTGAGTGGCACCATTAGGGTGATGCGCAAAGATGAAGAAGGGAGGGAAATATTACTGTATTATTTAAGTAGTAACGAAAGTTGCGCTATGGCCTACACCTGCTGCATGGAAGCGCGTAAAAGTGAAATAAAAGCAATAGCCGATACGCCTGTTGACATTATTGCTATACCACATGAGAAATTGGATGAATGGCTAACTAAATACCCAAGTTGGAAGAGTTATATTTTTCACAGTTTTACTTCGCGTTTTAATGAATTATTAAAATCATTAGAAAGTGTGGCTTTTCAAAAATTAGATGAGCGCTTGATTAGATATTTAAAAAATAAAACTAAGGCAAATGGCAAAATGGTAGTGAGTTTATCGCATCAACAAATTGCCGATGAATTAGGCACCAATCGTGTGGTGGTATCGCGTTTATTAAAAATGTTAGAAAACGAAAACAAAGTAATTTTATATCGTAACGAATTAAAGGTGCTAAGTAGTTTGTAACATAATTTTAGTGTAACAAAAGTAGCAACATGTTTAAAATTCTTATTGAATCTTTGCATCCTTAAAAAAAATTAGAATGGAAATTTTAGGTTATCTTTTTTCAATTGCAATAGGTGTATCGCTAGGTTTAATTGGTGGCGGTGGAAGTATTTTAACTTTACCTGTATTGGTTTATATTTTTGGAGTGGGGGCAACAACAGCTACCGGATATTCGCTTTTTATTGTTGGTATTACAAGTGCTGTTGGCACTGCTAATTACTTTAAAAACGGACTAGTAAATGTAAAAACCGCAATTATCTTTGGTATCCCTTCTATAATAGCAGTGTTTTTAACTCGTGCTTTTATTGTACCTGCTATACCTGCCGAAATTACTCGTATTGGTAATTTTATTGTAACCAAAAATATTTTAATGATGTTGCTTTTTGCCATTTTAATGATTGCCGCATCATACAGCATGATAAAGAAAGATAAAAAGACAGTTGCCACCAATAGTTTACAAAGTTTCAATTATCCACTGATATTAATTGAGGGCGCAGTAGTAGGCATGTTAACTGGTTTGGTTGGCGCTGGGGGCGGATTTTTAATTATCCCTGCATTGGTGGTGCTTTCTAAGCTTCCTATGAAAGAAGCGGTTGGCACCTCTTTGGTAATAATTGCAGCAAAATCATTGATTGGCTTTTTTGGCGAGGCTAATTTTGCAAGCATGGACTGGGTGTTGTTATCTTCCGTTTCTGCATTTGCAATAGTTGGTATTTTTATAGGTGCTAGGTTGTCAAAAAAAATAGACGGTGCAAAGTTAAAACCTGCCTTTGGTTGGTTTGTTTTGGTGATGGGCATTTACATTATCATTAAAGAAACGCTGATGTAATTAATCATATTTGTAACAAAAGTAACTCATAATTAAAAAAAAAGGCTATACTTTTGTGAATATAATTAGCTGATGCGCGAATTAGCTGATTAGCTGATGTGCCAATGAGACAATGTGCCAATGTGCCAATTAAAAATTAAGAATTAACAATTTAGAATTTAGAATTTAGAATTTAGAATTTAGAATTTAAAAATTAGAATTTATAGATATGAAAATAGAACAAATTTATACCGGATGTTTGGCTCAGGGAGCTTATTACATTACCTCTAATGGCGAGGCTGCTATTATTGATCCACTGCGCGAAACCCAGCCATACATGGAGCGTCTGGCGAAAGATGATGTAAAATTAAAATACATTTTTGAAACGCATTTTCATGCCGATTTTGTAAGTGGACATGTTGATTTGAGCAAGAAAACTGATGCTAAAATTGTATACGGCCCAAATGCTGTATGCGAGTTTGAATGCATTTCTGCTAAAGACAATGAAATTTTTAAAATAGGAGATATTACTATTAAAGTATTGCACACACCAGGCCATACTATGGAAAGTACTACCTATTTATTGATTGATGAAAATGGAAAAGACCATTGTATATTTAGTGGCGACACCTTATTTTTGGGCGATGTTGGAAGACCCGATTTAGCACAAAAAGCAGCAAGCATGACCATGGAAGGTTTAGCTGGTTTATTGTATGATAGTTTGAATAACAAAATTATGCCTTTGGCAGATGATGTTATTGTTTATCCTGCGCATGGCGCTGGCAGTGCTTGTGGTAAAAACATGATGAAGGAAACGGTAGACACTTTAGGCAACCAAAAGAAAATGAATTATGCTTTGAACCAACCTAACAAAGAAGCATTTGTTGCTGCTGTTTTAGATGGTTTAACGCCACCTCCAAGCTATTTTGGCATGAATGTGGCGATGAACAAAAAAGGCTATGATACTTTTGAAAATGTATTAAACAATGGCATGCGCGCATTAGAAGCCAATGCTTTTGAAGCTGCCGCTGAAGAAACAAATGCATTAATATTAGATACACGCCCCGCTGGTGAATTTGCAAAAGCATACGTACCTAATTCAATCAATATCGGCATCAATGGCGACTTTGCACCTTGGGTAGGCGCTATGATTGCTGATGTTAAAACACCTATACTTTTAGTTACAGATTCAGGTAAAGAAGAGGAAGCGGTAACCCGCATGGCACGCGTTGGTTTCGATAATCAAATTGGACATTTAAAAGGTGGCATTCAAGCTTGGATAGCTGCTGGAAAGGAAGTGGATCAAGTAAATAGAATTTCTGCTGCGCAATTTGCCAGCGAAGTTAAGATAGGAGAAAGCAAAGTGATTGATGTGCGTAAAGAAACAGAATACGCAGCCGAGCATGTTGATGAAGCTTATAGCAAACCTCTAGCCTATATCAACGATTGGATTAAAGACATCAATCCGGCTGAGCATTTTTATATGCATTGCCAGGGTGGTTATAGAAGTATGATTGCAGCCAGTATTTTGCAAGCAAGAGGGTACAGAAACTTTACTGAAGTTGATGGTGGTTTTGCAGCCATTGCCAAAACAGATTTACCAAAAACAGATTTTGTTTGCCAAAGTAAAACTTTGAAAAAGTAATTTAAAGTGGCTTAAAATAAAATCTGGCCAAAACCTGGCGCGAGTCTTCAGACTCGTGCCTTTTTTATCATTTAAAATGCTTGAACTTATTATTAAAACATTGATATTATTGTTTTAACAGTTCTAGTAAATAAATATTCAAGTACAAAAATTAGTAACTGCATAATTATATTTAGTCACGAGTCTGAAGACTCGCGCCAGAGAGTGTGTGTGTTATATATAGTCACGAGTCTGAAGACTCGCGCCAGAGTGGTCACGAGTCTGAAGACTCTCGCCAGAGTGTGTGTGGTCTGAAGACTCGCGCCAGAGTGATTAACTTTATACAAACAAGTAATATATTTAAAATTGAGCATGGAAAATTTCGATAAAAAGGCACATTGGGAAAATATTTATACAACCAAATCCTTAACTGAAGTAAGCTGGTATCAGCCTAATCCAGAAACTTCCTTAAATTTTATTCACGAATTTAATGTGCCCAAGAAGGCAAAAATAATTGATGTTGGTGGTGGGGATAGCTTTTTGGTTGATCATTTATTAATGGAAGGATACACAGATATTACTGTGCTAGATATTTCTGCAGCAGCATTAGAAAGAGCAAAATTAAGATTAGGAAAAAAAGCCCAATTAGTGAAATGGATTGTTGCCGATGCATCAAAGTTTACGCCAACAGAACATTATGATTTTTGGCATGATAGAGCTGCTTTTCATTTTCTGAATTCCGATTCAGAAATAGATGCTTATCTAAATAGTGTGCAAAATGGCTTGAGTAAAAATGGTATTTTAGTGATGGGCACTTTTTCTGAAAATGGACCTGAAAAATGTAGTGGTATAAAAATTAAACAATATTCAGAAAACTCAATGGTTGAAAGACTTACCCACTTTTTTAATAAAATAAAATGCATTAGCATTGACCACATTACACCATTTAACACCATTCAAAACTTCATTTTTTGTAGCTTTAAATTGAAAGTGGGAAATTAATGAGCACATTCATCTGAGCTTCGTTGCTGCCTATTTATAGCCCATGCACCGTTTCCCACACTAATACTAGCGCGCGCATTCTTTGCGTGTTTATTCTAAATTAAATCTGGCTGAACCATACTAGCGCGCTATTTCTGCGCGTCGCTATTTTAAATGTATTTACCCGTGTATTGTTTCCTTATTGCCATATTTAGCAATAACGGTGGCTTCAAAATCTAAAAATTCTTGCCAGCGTTTATCTACATCTAAACCCGCTGCGTATTGTTTGGCTAATTTTAAAAACATAGTATAATGCCCAGCTTCGCTAATCATTAATTCATAATAAAAAGCAGATAATTCTTTGTCTTTAATATTTTCTGATAACACCTTAAATCGTTCACAACTGCGTGCTTCTATCATGGCCGAAAATAACAAACGATCAACTAATACAATATGTCTTTGATGGCCTTTGCGCACAAAACCGTATAGCTCGTTTACATAACTATCCTTTCTTTCGAAACCTAATTTAAAATTGCGTTTGATAATAATATCATGCACCATTTTAAAGTGCTCTAATTCTTCTTGCGCTAATTCGAGCATAGCTTTAACCAAATCTATATACTCAGGAAAGTTAACTGTTAGCGAAATGGCATTAGTAGCAGCTTTTTGCTCGCACCAAGCATGATCGGTTAAAATTTCGGGAATGTTTTCTTCAACAATAGTTACCCAGCGTGGGTCGGTTGGTAGTTTTAAACGTAACAATATTTTTTACAATTAAAAAGTTGAATTTATTTTTTTGATAAGAATTTTAGCTCATACAATTACTACTCTACAGCTAAATCCCAAAGATTATATAAGGCATCTATATAGATGTTTTCTTCTTTTGATATTTTATGGTCGGCTTTCACTAGTTTAAAAGCAAAATTCACAAAATGATTTCGTTCTTCTGTTGTTGATTGCCATAAAAAATCGTTGGCTACTTTTTCAAAATGCTCCATATATAATTCCTTTGGAAGTGCATCTATAATTCTGTTTTGAACCTCTAAATTAATTAAACTAGGATGATTTTCTTTGATATATTGCTCCACTACTTTTTTTTCTGCAGCATCAAAATTACCATCAACTTCGCTCAGTATAACCAACATGTGGTATCCTGCCATAGACTTATCAAATTTCATATATCTGTTGTTTAGCTGTTATGCTCACGCAAGATATTAAAATTATGCTTGCTCCAACAAGCAAAATGACTAAAATCATATTTTAAAAGCTTAACTGATTTTATTTTTAAAATGATGTATGATTAGCTCTGCCAGCTCAACACCAATTCTTTCTTGTGCTTCGTTGGTGGCGGCACCAATATGTGGTGTTAACGAAATATTTGTGTGCTTTAATAATGCTTCATTAGGTGTAGGTTCATTTATAAAAACATCTAATGCGGCATGCGCAATATGCTTACTTTCTAAACCTGCAATAAGTGCGGCTTCATCAATAACACCGCCTCTTGATGCATTTACCAAACAAACACCTTTTTTCATTTTAGCAATTTCGGCTTCGCCAATTAATTTTCCTCCTGGCACGTGCACTGTAATAAAATCACTTTGCGTTAGCACCTCATCTATACTAACTGTATCTATTGAGATTACTGGCTTGGGATTAAATCCAATAATATCAAGCGTAATATCTACTTTTTTGATAAAAGGATCATGACTAACTACTTTCATACCGCTGCCTAACGCTATTTGTGCCACAGCTTGACCAATACGACCAATGCCTATAATACCAAGGGTTTTTCCTTTTAACTCCACCCCTTTTGCATATTTCTTTTTTAACTCTTCAAAGCTGCTAATTCCTGAAACTGGCATTTGGCGGTTACTATCATAAATAAAACGACACATGGCATACAAATGTGCAAACACCAATTCGGCTACCGAATTTGAAGAGGCTGCTGGTGTATTATAAACGGCAACACCTTTGCTTCTGGCATAATCAACATCAATATTGTCCATGCCCACACCACCACGTCCTATCAATTTCAACGTTGGACAAGCGTCGATTAATTCTTTTCTAACTTTTGTTGCAGAACGCACTGTTAATGCTTCGTAACCATTTACATTAATGGCATTTATTAAATCTTCTTGAGCCACTTTTTCGGTAATCACTTCAAAACCATTTGCTTCTAGCAAGGCCTTTCCTGTTGCATCAATGCCATCGTTGGCTAATAATTTTACTTTACTCATATAAATTTGATTTACGATTGTTGATTTGCGATTTACGATTGTTGATTT
>CAIKXD010000373.1 GCA_903831265.1 uncultured Bacteroidota bacterium | reverse complement strand
GTAACCAGCCACTGCAATTTTATTATCCCTAAGCTCAATATCAAATAGTCTTTCACTTTCGTTCGTCGTACTTAGAATTAATTCACCAGAGGTTCCAAAATCTGTTGCAAAAGATCCATTTGCTTTTAATTTCCATATGGCACAGCTCATTTTACCATTAATAGTTTTATAACCCGCTGCATAAATTGAACCTGTTTGATCGACTGCTAAATTCCAAGCATCAGAGTTCTCGTTATTATCGATTATAGTGAAGCCATTTTGCCCAAAAGTACTATCAATTGTACCATCATTATTTAAACGCATGATGAAAGTTCTAAAATAGCTACCCATTGAATTTTGGCCACTTATAATATACTTACCATTGCTTAGGGGTATAATGCATCGGCCATAGTCTCTATCATTATTTAAATCATTTTCGAAAACCCCATTTATTCCAAAGGCATTGTCAATAGAGCCATTATTTAAATAGCGTTTGACGTAGATATTGTAACCACCTGTTGTATTATCATGTCCTAATACCAATGTTTTATTTGAATTGTCAACACAAATACTATTGGAAGTTGCATAATTTTCTTTAATCAATCCTGTTTGATTGAAGGTGCTATCCATACTTCCATTTTTTTGGGCGGATGAAGCGTAAATAGTTGTTGCGAAGGCTATGATTGATAAAAAATATTTCATTTGGTGAATGCAGTATTAGAATGTTTTTGAAATTAGAATATGTTAAGGATTTAACAAAATAACCTTTGTCTTTTTGCTTCGAAAATAATGATGGCAGCCGCAACAGAAACATTCATACTATCTATATGTCCTAGCATTGGAATTTTAATATTGGTTTCGGAAAAGTTAATCCATTCATCTGAAACACCAGTGGCTTCAGTACCTACAACGATTGCACACGGTTTTTTATAATCTTGTAAATGGTACTCCTTTGCTTTGTGCAGATTGGTGCAAAAAGTTGCAATTTTATTCTCTTTAAGCCACTGCATGGTTTCTTTGTTATTTGAAATTGCAATTGGAACGGTAAAAACGGTTCCTAAACTTGCTCTAATAACATTAGGATTATATAAGTCTGTAGCCATTTCACAACAAATCACAGCATCAATTTTAGCAGCATCTGCTGTGCGTAAAATGGCGCCTAAATTGCCTGGTTTCTCTACTCCTTCAATTATTAAAACCAAAGGGTTTTCAGGCAACACAAGTTTATTTAAAAGGTTATATTTTGTTTTTACAATGGCAATCAAGCCACCAGTAGTTTCGCGGTATGAAATTTTTGAAAAGAGTTCCTTAGTTAGAGCGATTAATTCTGTGTCAGGATATTGCTTTACAATTTGATTGATGAATGCAGAGTTGGCTATGTCCTTTAAAAAAAACAAGGTCTCTATTGGCAAATTCGAAGATGCAGCCATTTCAATTTCCTTTTCACCTTCAATCGCTGTTATACCAAGACTTCTCCTTGTTTTAGATTTTTCTAAACTCTGCAACAATTTGAATTTTGGATTGGCGCTACTCGATATGTCTAGAATAGGTTTAATTGATTTTTAAAAATGTTTTGATTGATTCGCTGAAGATTTTATTTTTATCAATGGCCGAAATATTCATGTTTTCTTCAATGAATTTGCCATGTTCAAGGTCTCCAAGAGG
>CAIKXD010000372.1 GCA_903831265.1 uncultured Bacteroidota bacterium | reverse complement strand
ATGGGTAATTTCGAATGGGGAAGCCAGTATAACAATGGATATAACGGCAGCTTGCCAACGGGTGAAGTGCTTACAAGCCCTACCTTTTCGTATTTAGATTTTGCCAGTGGCTTGGTTTGGTCGTTCGATAATAATGCGGGGCGAACACGCGTTGAAGGAAACAACTTTTTGCGAGGAAGTGCGGGTATTTCGGTCTTTCATTTCAACCAACCTGCGTATTCTTTCGACAATACTGGCGATAGATTACTTACGAAATATGTTGCTCATGGAAATTGTCTAATAAGTCTCCCTGGATCTTACTTCGCATTAAATCCTGGATTCTTTTATTACAAACAGGGGCCAAGCCAGCAGTTGTTTATTGGAACCATGGTTCGTTATGATGTAACACAAGCATCAAAATACACAGGCAATTTAAAAGGAGCTGGTGCGTATTTAGGAGTTTATTTAAGAGCCAAAGATGCCCTAGTTATTAGCAGTATGTTTGAGTTATCGGATTTTACTATTGGTTTAAGTTATGATGCCAACCTCTCAAACTTACGACCGGCAACAAGTGGAAGAGGCGGATTTGAACTTTCCATTAAATACACTGGAGCATCTAACTTGTTTGGAAGGACGGTTCAAACGCGTTAGTATTTTAGAATATTGCTTCTAGGATATAATTGTTGATTTAAATGTAATAAGCGGTTTTAAAGGAAATAATTATTTTTATTAATAACGAATCAGCCTATTTCCCAACCTTTCTTGGCGATAATTTTAGGGGTAATTGATGTTGGATTTATCATTTAAGTGGATGAAAAATCCAATTGTATTTAGATCAGAACTTTCATGTTTAATTGATCTATAGAAACATTCTATATTTAATTAACTGTGTTTATTCCTTTAAAGTCGAGTGAAGCAAGCACTAAATTATTGCTTACCAAAAGAAAAAACCAGAATCAAAACAATTGTCTATTGATCCAATGCTTTATGTATTTCAGATGCAGTCTCGTCAATGTTAAAACTTGACAGTGGACTTGTAGCAATTAATAAAGACTATTCGCATTTTAGAAATTCTTTTTTAACAGCCTCCTGAAATTTAAGTTGATCAATAGCAGAAGAATACTTTATTTTAAGTTCTTTTAAAATTGAATCTGCTTCAGTTTCTAATTTTTTCATCTCAACCTCAACAGACAGGTCACCTGCTTCCTTTTTTTCCGATAGTTTAATAACTTTGCACATATACTCTGCCATCATTTCTGAATCACTTTCAATTCCACCACCCTTACAACTTGTCAAGGAAAAAGAAGTAAAAAGAACTACTCCGAAAATTGTCAATATTTTTTTCATTTTGATTTTATTAAAGTTATTTCTCGTTTTGCTTTTTGAAAATACTCTAATCATTTAAATGATTAATTTTACAATTTTGATGCTAATGTAACAAATTACTATAAAACAAATAAAAAATAAATCTAGGCATTAATTGTCAATGCTTTTAATAATTAAAGTGAATAAATTTCAAATTAAATAAAACTCACCTTTATGGGTTTGAAGCATAGAAAATATATGCAAGAATAATTGAAACAGTAAACCCAATAAAATCGGCAATTAAACCTGCAGAAACAGCATAGCGAGAATTCTTTATTCCTACCGATCCAAAATAAACTGCTAAAATGTAGAACGTAGTATCACAACATCCTTGAAAGGTACTCGCAAGCTTACCTACAAATGAATCTACGCCATGGGTATTGAAAACTTCGAGCATCATAGCTCGGGCACCAGGGCCACTGAAAGGCTTCATAAAAGCAACTGGAAGTGCCTCTATAAATGATAGAGTTGTAACACCTATGTTAATTAAAATAAAACGAATAAAATCAAAAAAAGCAGTCATTGCTCCAGATGAACGAAAAATTGAAACTGCGGCTAAAATTGCAATTACAAAAGGCAAGATATTAATTGCAACAGAAAAGCCTTCTTTTGCACCATCAATAAATGCTTCATATACATTTACTTTCTTCAAAGAAGCCAATGAAACAAACCAAATAATTAATGAAATTAAAATGAAATTTCCACCAATATCAGAAATCATTTGAATGTGTTCAGGATGCTTAATGCAATAAAAAAGAAGACCCGCTACTAATACGATTAATGTTCCGAGATAGGCAACAATTGTTTTTTGAAATAAATTAATTTTTTGACGAATTGACACATAAATCAAAGCACCCATTGTAGAACAAAAAGTAGCAATAAGCATTGGAAGAAAAACCGCAGTAGGATCTTTACTCATTGCACCACTTCTATATGCCAAAATACTTATAGGAATAATAGTAAGTCCAGAAGCATTGAGAACTAGAAACATAATTTGGGCATTGCTTGCTGTTTCCTTATTGGGATTCAAGTCCTGCAAATGTTGCATGGCTTTTAAGCCAAGTGGAGTTGCTGCATTATCTAAACCTAACATGTTTGCGCTATAATTCATCATAATAGCACCAGTTGCTGGATGACCTTTAGGGATTTCAGGAAATATCTTTGAAAAAAAAGGACCCATGAGTCGTGATAAAATTTCAACGACGCCACCTTTTTCACCAATATTCATAATACCCATCCAAAAAACGAGTGCTCCCACCAATCCCAAAATTAAATCGAATGCATTCTTTAATGATTCGAATAATTCTTTAACTATGTTTTTGAATATTAAAAAATCAGCAAAAAAAATAAATTTTCCTAATGCAGTAATAAAACCAATTATGATGAGTGATATCCAAATTCTATTTAATAACATATCTAAATTATTCTGGTTAAATTAATTACTAAGGCATTTATTATCAATACCATTCACATAATCTTCAATCGATTTTACTTTAGGAGCCAAGTTAGAACCTTTAAAACCTTTGATATCTGAATACTTTATCAATTTATTAAAATTATCTAAATTCTTTGAAGCTACTGGCAAATATGACCAATGCCATTTTTCCATTTCATAGCCAGTACGTTTAGAGTTTTTCTTACTAGTGTATACTTGACAAAAACCAAACTTAGATGCATTTTCACAAAGCCAATTATATTCCTTAAGTCCCTTTCCACTTTCAAAATAACTATTTTCCAAGCTGTTTATATCCACATCAGTTCCCCAATGATGACGAGATGTTGATGGCATTGAACTGTAAGTCAAAATAGTTTTCATTGTCTCGATGCTATCTTTTTTTGGAATATTCTTCTCCCATTTTCTATTCCAAATACCAGTCTGCTCTTTAAAATTTCTTGTTCCTGAAATTACTTTTAAACTAATACCTGATTTTTCAGCAAGTTTACACATTTCAACAAATTTTAAATAAGCTTCTTTTTGCATATAGCTGGGCCTTGTGCAATAATTATTATTAACCAATATAAAATCGGCATCTTTAGTATAATCAAACCTACCAGTGAGTT
>CAIKXD010000371.1 GCA_903831265.1 uncultured Bacteroidota bacterium | reverse complement strand
ATTAATTGGCTTGTAAAGCTATATGAGTATACAAAAGAATACAGATAAAGTGTATACTAAAGGTGATTTATACTATAAAAATAGTACTTTGAAAACGGACGTTAACACCCTTAAACAATCGTTTACGATTGTAACAACAAAACATAAAGGAAATTACGCGCGTTTTTGGTCGTAAATATTGAAAATCAGTACTTTGCAAATTCACACTTATACGATTGTATACGATCGTTTTACGCTCGTTTACGATTGTAATTAAGATTAGTCCTTTAAGAAACTTTCGATCTTGAGACCTCTTTTTTCCAAATGATAAGACAGGAAACTGATATGATTAGCCATTTCACTATTTTGGTTAATATATTGATGCTTTTCCTCTTCAGAGAAAGTGGTGTATTTTTCAAGCATATCCCAATAATGTTTATCAAACAAAAACTTGAACTTTGCGATATATTTAAAATCGCTGGTACTAATTTTTAGGGCTTCAAACACAAAATATGACTTTTCTTCAGGGTTCTCAAAATCAATATCGTTATACATAAAAAGAGTAAGATCATGGCCAGTTTTTTCATATTTGAAAAACCATGCCAATAACTGCGTTTCATTTCCATCTTTTATCTTTTCAAATTCATTCACTGCCTTTTTTGCGCTTTCATCAGATTGCAAATATTCTTTCAGATCATCCATGTGAGAATAAAGCCAATAAAAACGACCGTATTGCGCATGCATAATTGGCGGCAAGGTAAACGTTTTGTATAAAGCATTGTGCTTTTCTAGCCAAAGCAGATATATGTCTTTACTTAAAATTACATTTTCATATTTATAAAGTTCTTCATATGCAAAATTGCATTTCTGGCTTTTTATTAAATAATCAACACTGGGTTTAAAGTTTGCTTCTTCATCTTTCTTAATTACAATACTTAAAAGGTTTTCCCTTTGAACAGTGTCGTCCAGTGTTTCAAAGCCAAAGCAGTCATAAATATCGTTCACATCAGCACCTGTTTCTTCAAATATTAAGTCTATATGGCTTTTGGATTTGTTACCCACAAAAGAATAGCCTTTACAGCCTTTGTTGCTGCATTCATTAGAATTACAAAATCCTTTGAATGATTCTAATCGGGTGTCGCCTTTAGCCTTTAACTTAGAAAAAATTTCTTCAATTTTCTTTAGAAATACTTCTTTTCTGGCATCTTGATAGGTTTTATTGTCATCCAATAAAACATCAAGCATGCTCAGATCCATTTTTTCTAAATTCTCTATAATCAATTGTAGTTTGGTTTTACTCATTTTCTTACTTGATATATTACTATCCTTTAATTTTGGTTTGGAATATTACTATAATAAAAATTCACATAAAAGTTACGAAGAGAAGTAAAACAATAGGCAAAATAAATCACACGCATATTTAAGCTTAAGTGTTAATATTCAACGCATTATAAATCTAAGTATATTCGCTTAACAAGTGCAATTATTTTATTAAATAACTAATTGGGATATTATTTTGTACGATTATGCAACAAATTAAAATCGTAAAAATGGAAACAAAAAACACCCCAGAAAAATTCCTCTTCCAGCTAACAACTGAAGAGTTTGATTCGTTGTTTCGCGGAATGCTAAACGACATCGTTCCCAGCCTTGTCAAGGATGGTATAAAGGAACATCTTAAAGGCATTACTGTTGACAAGACGGACACTATCGGTATAGAAGAGGCGGCAAAAGTTACAGGCCTTAAAACGAAGTCAATTTACTCCAAAGTGTGCCGATTGGAAATACCGGCTTTAACCAGAGGTCGACCTTTGGTGTTTAGTCGTGCCGAATTAGAAAAATGGATGAAGAGTGGGAGGCCTTCTGTTCCTGAAACGATGGCAAAGGAATGGAAGGAGAAAAGAGGCAACCAAAATTAATTTGTTTACTTGAATCGAGCTGTTATGTTATATTCGAACTTAATTGCTGATTGTGATTGGTCTTTAATTTTTTTTTCTTAATTTAACTTCCGTAAAAAGGACTAAAACATGAGTAGATCGAAAAAAATATCCGAGTTATATCGTGTTTATGCTAAAAGATTAGGAAAAAATAAATTGAATGCTGAAGAGTTTCAGCCAATGGTGTTAAATATGGCCTATCTTGAAATTGCCCAGGCTAAAAAAAATGGCATGTCATACGACACAAAAAAGCTTTTTATCGAATATACCCAAGCGGCTATTGAGGCAATTCCGGAATATGCAAAAGAAGTAAATGACCCAAGATATTCAACCATGTATGTGGGTTTTGCTGCTACCGCAGAATGGGATGGACTTTGGAATTTCTTAAGAGACTATTTTGAAAGTAAGCTTGGAGTTAAAATTGATAATGAATCAAGAAAAATAATCAGATTTGATTCATCAGTTCATAATCGTTATGAAAATGGCAATTTAGTAACAACAAGCGAGGCTCTAAGAAAAGTCGAAATTAATTTATCTCAGGATCTGAAGAACGCGCAATTCAGCATTTCAGAATCTCTATCAAATAAAGAAGGTAACCTGATTTCAGTTAAAGGGAATAAATATATTTATGTTGGTACCGATCCTGATTTTATGTTTGAATTTGTTTTAGATTCATTTGGAAATATTGAGTTGTTTAGCTTAACGCGAACAGATAGAAATCTTAGAATTGACTATTTAGAGTAATGGATTTACTTATTGAATATAACTCAAATTTGTATATAAAAATCTGTTCGTTTCTTAATTATGAACTGGAAAACCTCAATTCCTTAATATCTAACATTAGGAAGAATAAAGAATATTCTAAATTATATAATCTTGAAATTATTTACAAGGAAATATTCTCTAATACTATTTTCAATAATTCCGTTGAAACTAGAATTGAGCGGGTGTTAAACCCCCACTATAATAGGTTCGCCGATATAAAACCGGAACCAGGCAATTCAACATTTTTTATTAGCATCAAGTTAAAATCTGATTCTCTAATAAAAATCGACCTAATTTATGATAAGCAGTTAACAAGTTTAATGAGACTCTT
>CAIKXD010000370.1 GCA_903831265.1 uncultured Bacteroidota bacterium | reverse complement strand
TGGCAATTCATCTCTTACATATTTATCGCCATTATTAGAATACCTATAAACAAGGTTATCATCTTTTTTGCGCTTTGAAATATGCGCTATGCCCACACGCATATCAATAAACGCACCATAAGGCGCTATGGCACCTTTAGCTCTGATAAAATTTCTGAGACCAACACTTAATGTTTTTGTTCGCATGTAGGCTTCGCCTTCAGGAAACAGGATATAGGCCTTTTCATTGTTTAATGAGTCGGCAATATTTTGACGAAAGATTGGCATATCGGGAATTGAACCAAAGTTCAATTTGTTGCGAGAGAAGGCATAGTTTACTATCAACATTTTTTTCCTCGTCTTTACTTGTTTATACGTTATATTATGTTGATTCTGCCTAAAATCATTGATAGCATAATGACCAAAATTGGATGTGTAACCTATAAAATGTTTGTTGTCAAAACGGTAAGCCTTTTGCCCATTTAATGCAAACAAACAACTGCTAATTATACTCAATAGAACTATTTTTCTCATTTTACTATTGCTTGGGTTTGATATAAAACATAAGAAATTTGAAGGTTGACAATCTTTGCTCTTGGTCTTCGATGCAACGTTGTAAAGGCAATTAATTTTTGTTCGCCAGTTTCCAAATCAAACAATACATAATAATAATTTAATTTTCTAGAATCAGAATTGAAAGCCAAAGCTATTGGAAAAATTGGAGGGAAAAATGCAGAAAAAATCACTTTTGGCACTGAGCCAAATTTAATGTATTTATATGTAAAGCCTGTAAGGCAAACATTTTTGAAACTGCTTTTGCAAACTACTGAGTCGATATACTTTTGAGAAAAAAGAAAATCATTCTTATCTGCATGTATAAACTTCTCGCCTAACCAATTGTAAATAACAGCATATTCATTTAATTGATTAGAATTAAGCGTTGAGCGACTACTCACATCGATTAAATCAACCACCATCCCTTGTTCAGCAGCATTTCTTTTGATACAATTTGCAAGTTCAATTTCTTTTAACTCATCACCCAAATTATCGGGTGTAGGATTGTCCTCGTCGTGCGAATAAGTAACAGAAGTATAAGACGGTGCAATGATAATCAATGAATCTATTCCAAGTGTTTTGCCTTCTAAATTTTGAATATTTTGTTCATCCTTTATGAGTTGTTCGTACCTTCTATAGGGCTCGCTTCTTAATTTAGATGGCGGTAAATCTTCTTCAAGTTTCTTTAAAGTCAATACTTTTCTTTCTATTGAATCGAGAAAATAGTTAAATCCTAATTCATTGAAATTCGGGATAAAGGCCTTTTTTTGATAGCCTATTTCAGCACTTATTGATGTATTTGTAATCTTCTTTTTTATTTTTTTTACCTTAGAATTACTAGCCCCATTCGTAATATCATCGACTGCACTATCGGCTCCCACTCCCTCGTTGCTTGTTAAAGCAGTATTATAATCTGCCTCACTTAAAAAATCATTTTTAAAATAGGTATGTGCATAAAGCAAGTCAATAAAAACATCACAGGTTAGGTTGTAAATATATTTTGTAGGATATTTTTTGAAGACAGCATAAATCTGTTTAGCTGCCAATATATTAAATTCATCCTTCTTCATCCCATTAAGCAATCTATATGGAATAGAAATTTGCCCCTCATATTAATCTAAATTACCTAAAGTTGATTCTTTACCATAAAGTTTGTATTTGTTCATGCCATAAAGCGCACCTGCCTTTAATTCTGAAGTATATTGACTTTCACCATAAATATTTTCAAGTAAAAAAGCATGGTAAAAAGCTTTCACATAACTCCCTCTAATTATTAAAAGATAACCGAGTTCGTAACGGCTTATTTTAAGTACTTCTTCAAAATCAACTGACGGAAAATAATTTAATTGTCCATCAACCTGACCTTTAATGTATTTCTCTAAGTTTAATTTTCGAAATTGGGTATTGGGATGCGAACGATCTTCATCATCCCCGTCTTCATCGGCTGAAATTTCAATAGCAGAATCGATAAAATTCTTTTCAGGAATACTATAAAATGAATCATTAAAATAGTTTTTGGGAAATCTAATTTCATCAAATGGCAAATAACTGTATAGTAAAATGTCAATTAACTTAAGCGCTTCACTTTGTTTATAACCAGCTTTAGAAAAAAGCTTTAACCCTTCAATATCAGCCAGCAATTCATTGTCCTTATTATAG
>CAIKXD010000369.1 GCA_903831265.1 uncultured Bacteroidota bacterium | reverse complement strand
ATTACTTATCAATAAAATAGAAAAGATAAACGGGCAAATTATTTTAGCAAACATGCAAATTATTTTAGTGGATGAATTTAGTTTAAAAACTTGTCTCGACCTAGAAAACTTTTTAAAAATTAATCCTGGATTTACTTTACAGCGATATAGTTAAACCCAAAACCCTGTCAATAAATAAAAGTATTCCTATTCTTATTATGATTATGCTAATCTAAAATACATTATTTTATCTCATTATATGAACCACCCATAATGCCCCTACTGATGAACTATTTCAGGGCTTTTACTATATGGATAATGCTTCCACTGTTTAACTAAATCTCTAGTCATTTCATGAGATATTTATTCCTACTTAAACCGATTTGAAGTCAGGTATTCGTGATAGCGTTAGTGTTATATTATGCTATGATTATATAAATAATATTTATTTTCAATTCATTCTTCAAGTTCAAATATAGTAGTGTATTTTGACTGCGCTTACCCCTTTTCCATATTTATAAAATAATTTTACGGTTTTTAAACCTAGGTACTTAACTGAAATTTCGGGAATTTCACGACGAGTAATTATGAGAGACTAATAGTGCAAGCAATAGTGAGTTTGAAATCTACTGCAGTATTTACTGCAGTATTCAACATTTGGTAGAAGAGAAAGTAGTTGACTATTCATCATAATTTATGCGTAATCAACCATTGGTGGTCCCGACAAGAATCGAACTTGTGTCTAATGTTTAGGAAACATCTATTCTATCCACTGAACTACGGGACCAATTGCACCATTGAGCAAAACAGGTGCAGAATTGGGAGTGCAAAAGTAACAAACAACACAATAGCATCCAACATTGATTGATTTATAGCCCAATTTAGTTTTTTACCCATCAAAGCCCCTGCTTTCAATGTTCGTAATTTTCTTACCCTTATCTTTGCCATCCTAATAAATTAAGCATATGAAGTGGTTGACCGTAGTTATTAAATACCGTCTTTGGATCGGAATCGTATTATTGGCCCTCGCCATTTTTACCAATGTACAAGCTGGCTTTTGGCCATCTTTTGTGCTTTATTTGATAGCCGTGATATTAATTGTAGGTCATTTTGTATTTGGGCCCATGCGCTTGATACAGGAATGTATGGAAACCGGTGATATGGAAGGCGCCAAAAAAGTGCTAGGATCCATCTGGTTCCCCGCCTTGTTGATCAAACCTATCCGTTCCGTTTACTATACCGTAAAAGGGAATTTAGACATGGTAGACCAAGATTTTGCCGGTGCTGAAAAGAACTTGAAAATAAGCCAGGAATTAATGGGCGACGGTTCTGGTTTAATGGGTGGACAAATGAAGCAGGCAGAAGGGGCCAATAAACTGCAACTAGGTATGCTAGCCATGCAAAAAGGCGATATGAAACAGGCGGAAAGCTATATTCGCGGCGCCATCCGGTCGGGCTTGCCTGATAAGGAAAACGAGGCCGCTGCTTATCTTCAACTTTCTTCCATCATGATCAATAAAAGGGAATTCAGAGCTGGGAAAGACTATTTTAAAAAGGCCAAGGGGCTTAAACCCACCACCCCGCAAATTGCCGACCAGATCAAGCAAATGGAAAAATACATTACCCGCATGCCGGGGTAATTTTACCCAAACAGTATAGATAAAATCCCCACATCATATT
>CAIKXD010000368.1 GCA_903831265.1 uncultured Bacteroidota bacterium | reverse complement strand
TCAACTTAACTTTGAGCTACTTCTGGTACATCAAACTAACGGCCAACTACTGGCCTTTGAACCAGGTTTGCTTTCTGGTAAAGGCTACCAGACCAGCAAAACTCTTCTTAATTAAGATTGAATCTCTAAATCGATAGCAGAATTAGTTAACGTTTGCCATCTACTGTTTGTAGGAAATCCACGTTTTCAAACTTTTAAGAGCAGTGCTTTGCAGATTTTTTTTGCTGTTTTAATTTGCGAGCCAGAAGTTCCTGTTTTTACTGATCCTCCGACCGTGAAACAAAGTCAAAGCCTTCCAGCCCATATTTTTGAGTCGCATTGAGTTTGCATTTAGACATTTTAACTCGTTTGTTCTGTGCTTAACACTGTAGCGACCGTAGCTTCTGAGGCTGTGAAATGACTTCAACAGGGTTTTCCTTCGGTGCATGTATAAGGCAGTGTTAAACTACATTTTACTCATTTTTAAATCGATCATCGCGTCGTGCCAGCCTTGGAGCAATCTTCGCTTCTATGATTTAATAAGTTGAGCCCTTGCGGCTACTAGTAAGTTTGTTTCTCTGAGGTTGGTAATGAAAGCTTAATGCCATCTGCGCATAAATTTACGACCTAAAGAGTCACGGTACCGCATTGCCGCCATCACATTTTTTAGGCTGTGTTGATTGTGTAGAAGTCGGTATTTAATGAACGCATTTAAGCATTTTCGTAGGGTGTTGCGGATGTAAGTCTGCTTACACACAGTTATCACGAAGGTCCTCGCCTTACGTTCGAAAACCATTGCTTGCAGTGACTTGAGCCCTTTAAAAAGCAGTTTCCTGACATAGTAGGCTATTACGAGGATTTTGTTTGTATCCAAAACTTTCTAATTGCGATCTGAGTTGAAGTACAGCTCTTCCGACGACGACGTATCATCGCTGTTCAATTTAAGCTATGGAAGTCGTGACTGGTGCTTCGTGGGCTTCGAAACCGGGGCTGAGATGAGGATCTGTTCCATAATTCGGCAGCGTCTGATAAAAGTGTCAAATCGCTGCATTCCCATGACTTCTTCGATTATTTAGACGGTGCACATCTACTAGTTTAACTTGGGCGAGAGAAAGGCTGAGGTGTTTTGCGCGGTTGGAGTGTTGGCCTTACTACTATTGAACAGGAAGCCTCTGACTTCTGCGTGTCGTTATGAATGTGCGCTTTGTGACTGATCTTCAGACGCTGTAAGTTCGCCAACCAAATTTTACTCGAAATTTGCGGTATGCACTCTGGTCAAACTACTGGTTCTGTAGTCTTAGTCTACAGAAATAAAATTTAAAGAATTGTTCACCGATAGCAAAACAGAAGGTATTACTATTAAAGAGGAGTACTTAAAAGTAGATTTTCTTTATGAAAATAATTCTATTGGAAAATTAACATCTATTCGTTTCTCCAGCCAAGGATACTACGGAGATGGTTATTATGTTGTTGATTTTGAAGAAAAAAAATTTTACATAGATGTTGTTGATACTGTCAAATACACATTTTTTTATTAGATTAAATACATTTTGTTAAAGTATTTAATTGAGAATAAATAATTTAAACAACACGATATTCATGAAAAATATAAAAATTAAAATGTTTTATTTAAATACACAGGAATCGATAACCTCCATAAAAGAACTGTTTATAAACAAGAATGGTGACAAATACTGCATTATAGAACACAACACATAACGATTCAACTTTCTTTTCACAACGGCTTCTGATAAAACTTCACATCGATTAAACAGATTTTCAATTTCCTGATATTCTTCAAAAAACTGTTCGCAATTAAATTAAAAAAATATAAAGTTATATAAACACTAAAATTTTTTAAAAATAATTCGTTCTGTTGTAATCGCGGACTGTTGTAAGGAAAAAGGTCCAAGATATTGAAGAATCGAATAAATTGCATATCCATTTAATTCTTTCGATGTCCTTACAACAGACCCAAGTACCATACATTTTTTCTCGACTTCTGAACGTTTAATCTTTGCATCTAGACTTTTGATTTTTTCCTCGGTACATCCTCTTTGATTCAATAGATTAAATATAGGACAATTATCTATCTTTTGCTGTTCTTCACATCGATAATATTGTTCTAAATAACAACGTTCAGCAAGATATCCTAGATCAAGCAACACTTTAACAAAATTTGGCGTTTTTGTTTCAATTGCCATATTGATTAAAGAGTTGAAAGTTTCTCTGGTAATATCATGCACCGAAAATTTTTTTAACAATATTTCAATAGATTTATCATATATCCCAATATTAACCAGTTTATTAAAATCCGCAACAGTTAATTCATCTAATGGATATCTTTTCATGATTAAACAATTCAAAACAAATCTATTTTTTGAATTTACAAAATTTGTCTTTGTGCACATACTTACGGGATAATGATAAGATGTTATCAATCTAAAACATCCTTCTTTATAATTTTGAACCAACCAATTAAAAGTATCTGCTGTACATTTATAAACAGATACTTTGTATTTTAGCAAATCAGCCAGTATCTCAATTTTATCATCTCGAATAATTTGATTAAAGAGATCATCTGGAAAATCTAGACTTACATGCAGATTATGGACATCTTGG
>CAIKXD010000367.1 GCA_903831265.1 uncultured Bacteroidota bacterium | reverse complement strand
TGTTTTACCTTTGAAAAAAAAATATAGCGTAATCAAATAATGCTTTTAAGTTTCAGTGATTTTTTACTATTGCCATTATATTTAGTAATAATTTATTATATTGGAAAAAACTTTCAAAATAAAAGATTAGCCAACAATCCCGTTTACGCATACTATCTTAGGGGTTTGATGTTGAAAATTGGCGGTGGAATTTTTCTTGTACTTATTTACACTGTTTATTATCAAGGAGGAGATACCACAGCCTATTTTGAGAGTGCAGTTATATTAGACAGATTAAGAGAAATAAATTTTAGTGCTTATATAGAAATTATGAGCAACAATCTTAATCAACAAACTTATTCCTATTTTACTTCAGAAACAGCCTGGCCACAATATTTTTTTGATAAGCAATCATTTACAGTTGTTAGAGCTGCTAACATTGTAAATTATGTTGGTTTTAATAGTTATTTGCTTACTACAGTTGTGCTTGCAGCTCTTACCTATAATGGTATTTGGCGTTTGTTTCTTTTGTTTACAGAATTGTATCCTAAATATGCAAAGCAACTGGCTTATAGTATTTTATTTGTGCCATCGGTGCTCTTTTGGGGATCAGGTATTTTAAAAGATACGCTAACGCTAATGGGGGCCTGTTGGTTTACCTTTAGTTTTTATAAGGTATTTATTAAAAGAGAGAAAATTATAGTAAATGCAATAACAATGGTGCTAAGTGCGCTTTTAATTTTACAGATGAAGCCCTATATTTTTATTGCCCTCGTTCCAGGAGCATTAATTTGGTTCTCTTTTGATAAAATTCAAGCTATAACCAATCCTGTTGTAAAGTTTTTTATTGCTCCTTTAATCATCTCAACTATATTAGGAATAGGTTCCCTTGCCCTGTCTTCTATTTCAGGTAGCTTCGGGCAATACTCATCCATTGATAAAATTGTAGATAAAGCAATTGTAACCCAAAAAGATCTTAAAATGGATTATAATAAAGGTAATACTTTTGATATAGGTGAATTTGATGGTACAGCCGGAAGTATTGGAAGAAAATTTCCGCTAGCCACTTTTGCAGGGTTATTTTTTCCACAATTATGGCAGGTTAAAAATCCAGTAATGTTATTAGCAGCTCTAGAAAATTCATTTTTGCTTATACTTACGCTTATTGTATTGTTTAAAGTTGGACCGCGTAAAATATACACTCAAGTTAGTAAAGAGCCCTTATTGATATTTAGTGTTGTTTTCTCAATTTTCTTTGCATTTTCTGTAGGCCTTACTACAAGTAATTTTGGAGCTTTAGTTCGTTATAAAATTCCTGCAGTGCCTTTTTATTTGAGTGCCATGTTAATTTTATACCATAGGAATAAACAGAAGGATATTGTTGAAGAGGAAATATCTAATTAAATAAAAGATTCAATAGAATAACTCCTTTTGTTATTGGTATTTTATTTTTTCAACAAAAATAAGGCTTTAATAGTGCAATATCATCATCAACTACATAATTTAGGTTAAATCACAGTGATGAGCCAATGGCTTCTAATTTTCGATTAGTTGCTTATTTGTTTAGCCCTGTTAATAAGGCAAAGATTTTTTTCTGTTCTTTGCAGCCCAATTATAAAATCAATAATATAAACATGAATTTACTTTCAGTTGAAGGATTAAGCAAATCGTACGGTGAAAAACAACTATTTAAAGATTTAAGCTTTGGCATTGCTCAAGGCGAAAAAGTGGCGTTGGTTGCGCGAAATGGAACAGGAAAATCAACATTGTTAAGAATATTGTGCAGCAAAGATACTGCTGAGGAGGGAAGAGTTGTTTTTAGAAAAGATCTTAGAATTTCATTTCTTGATCAAAATCCGGTTTTCAACGAAGAGCTAAGTATTATTGATGCTGTTTTGCTGGCCGAAAATGAAATTACCCTTGCCATTAAGAGATACGAAAAAATTATTGATGCGCAAACCGATGAAATGGATGCCCAGCAGTCGAAAGAATTAGAGCAAGCAATGGCACAAATGGATAATACAAATGCTTGGGCCTATGAAGTTAGAGTAAAACAAGTGCTTGATAAATTGGGATTAATAAAATTAAACCAACAGTTAAAAACATTGTCGGGTGGTCAAAAAAAGAGAGTAGCATTGGCCAAAGTGCTCATAGAAGAACCTGATTTATTAATTATGGATGAGCCCACCAATCATCTTGATGTGGATATGATAGAATGGTTAGAAGAATATCTAGAAAATAAAGATTTAAGTCTGTTTCTAGTGACACATGATCGCTATTTTTTAGATAATGTTTGTAATAAAATAATAGAGCTTGACAACCAAAAGTTATTTACTTACCAGGGTAACTACAGTTATTTTTTAGAGAAAAAATCGGAACGCGAATTTAACGCTGCACGTGAAGTTGACAAGGCGCAAAATTTAATGCGCAAAGAACTTGAATGGATAAGAAGAATGCCTAAAGCCCGTGGTACCAAATCAAAATCGCGTGTAGATGCTTTTTATGATCTAAAAGAAAAAGCCACCGAAAAAAGACAAATTAACGACATGGAGTTAAACGTAAAAATGTCGAGAATAGGAGGTAAGGTAATTGAAATGAAAAAGGTTTATAAATCTTATGATGATTTTAAAATTTTAAAAGGATTTGATTACACCTTTAAAACAGGTGAAAGGATTGGTATTGTTGGTAAAAATGGTATAGGAAAAACAACTTTCTTAAACTTAATAACTGGTAAAGAAGAACCTGACTCTGGAAAAATAAATGTAGGCGAAACCATCGTATTTGGTTATTATTCGCAGGCTGGTTTAACATTAAAAGAAGACAAACGAGTAATTGAAGTAGTAAAAGATAATATTGCAGAAGTCATTTCTTTGGGAGATGGGAGTAAGGTGAGTGCTTCGCAATTTCTTACTTTATTTCAATTTCCACCAGAGATGCAGTATACTTATGTTTCAAAGTTAAGTGGTGGCGAAAAAAGACGCTTGTTTTTATTAACTGTGTTGGTTAAAAATCCAAACTTTTTAATTTTAGATGAACCTACCAACGACCTAGATTTGCTGACTTTGCAAACCTTAGAGGAATTTTTAATTCACTTTAAAGGTTGTTTAGTGGTAGTATCGCATGATAGGTATTTTATGGATAAATTAGTTGACCATTTATTTGTTTTTGAAGGCGATGGTGAAGTGAAAGATTTTAGCGGAAACTACAGAGAATGGCGCGAGCAGGTAACAGAAGATGAGTTGGCATTAAAGAAAAAGCAAAAACAATTATTGAGCGACCAAAAAAATGAAAAAAATGTTGAAGAAAGTAATTCAACTCCTGCAAATCAATCGAAGCTGAAAAAAAAATCTTTCAAAGAAAAATACGAATTCGAACAACTGCAAAATGAAATTGCACATCTTGAAAAAGAAAAACAAGACTTGAATGAAAAATTGGCCGCAAGCAAAGGCAGTCATGACGAAATAATTGAATGGAGCCTTAGAATTGGCGAAGTAATTTCTGCTATTGATGAAAAGGAGCTAAGGTGGTTAGCCTTGTCGGAAATGCCCGAATAAAATTAATTGTAAATAAGAGTAACACGGCAAAGGAAAATTTTTATAATTTTGCTCTCCGTTTTAAAAAATATAGAACAAAATATGGCTAAACAACATTTGTTAGATTTATTAGGTACACAAGCAGATAGCTTGTTAAATCATACTTGTACCACTATCGATAAAAAAACTATTCACTTGCCAGGCAAGGATTTTGTAGATCGTGTATTTAAAGATTCTGATAGAAGTATTCAAGTTTTAAAAAGTTTACAGTCTATTTATGGTAATGGTCGCCTTGCCAATACTGGTTATGTTAGTATTTTACCCGTTGATCAAGGTATTGAGCACAGTGCAGGCGCATCTTTTGCTCCTAATCCAATTTATTTTGATCCAGAAAATATTGTAAAGTTAGCTATAGATGGTGGTTGCAATGCCGTAGCATCAACATTTGGTGTGTTAGCCTCTGTTGGAAGAAAATATGCCCATAAAATTCCTTTTGTGGTAAAGATAAATCATAATGAATTTTTAACCTATCCAAATAAGTTCGATCAAATTATGTTTGGTAAGGTAGAAGATGCCTGGAACATGGGTGCAGCGGCTGTTGGTGCCACCATTTATTTCGGTGCCCCAGAATCTAGTCGTCAAATTATTGAAGTGGCGCAAGCGTTCGACAGAGCGCATGAATTAGGGATGGCAACCATTTTGTGGTGCTACATCAGAAATAACGGCTTTAAGAAAGATGGTATAGATTATCATACATCAACCGATTTAACTGGTCAGGCCAATCACCTTGGAGTTACTATCAAAGCCGATATTATTAAGCAAAAATTGCCAACCAATAATGGAGGCTATACTGCCGTTAACTTCGGAAAAACCCATCCTAAGGTATATAGCGAGCTCACTACGGATCATCCAATTGATTTGTGCAGATATCAAGTAGCAAATTGTTATATGGGTCGTATTGGATTAATTAACTCTGGTGGCGAATCTAAAGGTGCTTCTGATATGGCTGAAGCTGTAACTACTGCTGTAATTAATAAAAGAGCCGGTGGTCAAGGTTTAATAAGTGGTCGTAAGGCTTTTCAACGTCCTGTTAAAGAGGGTGTTGAATTGCTAAATGTTATTCAAGATGTATACTTGGATAAGACAATCACGATTGCCTAAATTAATTTTCTGAATTAGTTTTCTAATTTAGTGCTTCTTAATCTAATACAATATAAATGAGTTGGTTTAAAAGAATAAAAGAAGGAATTACTACATCTACAAAGGATAAAAAAGAAACTCCAGAAGGACTGTGGTATAAGTGCCCTGCTTGTAAAACGATCATAAACTCCGAAGATCATGCAGCTAATTTATTTGTGTGTACTTCTTGCGAACACCATCATAAAATAGGATCTGATCAATATTTTGAAATTTTATTTGATGACAATAAGTTCACTGAAATCAATCCTAATTTACGTTCGGCAGATCCACTTGAGTTTACAGATACCAAAAAGTACACTGATAGATTGCAGGAAAGTATCAAAAAAACAGGGCTTAATGATGCTTTAAGAACTGCTTATGGAAAGGTAAATGATAATGATTTAATGATTGCCTGCATGGACTTTACCTTTATAGGTGGTTCTATGGGAAGTGTAATGGGCGAAAAGATTGCGAGAGCAATTACCTATTGTTTAGAACATAAAATGCCTTTCATGATTATCTCTAAATCGGGAGGTGCTAGAATGATGGAAGCAGCATTTTCTTTAATGCAGATGGCTAAAACTTCTGTAAAATTATCTCAATTAGCTAAAGAAGGAATCCCATATATCTCTTTATTAACCGATCCAACAACAGGTGGCGTTACTGCTTCTTTTGCGATGTTAGGCGATTTAAATATTGCTGAACCTAATGCCTTGATTGGCTTTGCTGGTCCAAGAGTAGTAAAGGAAACCATTGGTAAAGATTTGCCAAAGGGTTTTCAAACATCAGAATTTGTGCTAGAACACGGTTTTTTGGATAAAATTGTAAGTCGTAAAGATTTAAAACAAACACTTGGAAACTTGTTGAGTATGTTTAATAACTAAAAAGGCAGAGCAATTGCTCTGCCTTTTTAGTTAAAATAGTATTGCTTACTCTGCTGTTCCTGTGTTTACCCATTTTCTGATGATGGCTATACTGCAATCATTGATTTTAGTAATACTACCCTTTGGCATATTTGAAGCTGTTCCATCCCAAGAAATGGCACCTATTAAGTTGCCTGATGCAGCTGCTTTTGTTCCAGCATAGGTAGCTAAGTCAATACCACTTTGTGAGCCTGAACCATTATGACATGAATTGCCAGCGCCACAATTGTTGCTCATTATAGGTTTTATATCAGCAGTATAAGTAATTGCTTTATTGGTGTCGCAACCACCTCCTGAAAGCGAATCATTAACACCAGGTATGATAACGGGTGCAGGATGCAAATCTTCAATATTATCGTAATAACATGACGTAAAACCAACGGTTATAAATGCAACTGCCAAAAAAGATTTAATGTATAATTTCATATCACTCTTAGTTATTTTTTGCACCTTGGGCAACCCAAAGTTCAATAATTTGTATTTGATTTGCTGTTAAAGGAGCGCTAGGAGGGGGCGGCATGCGTTCCGAATCATCTGTTTCTTTTATCACTTTTATTAACTCGCTATCTTTACTGCCTCCTTCCTTAATTTCTCCATTTTTAATTACGTCATTATAACTTGCTAAAGGGAATTCTCCTCCAGTAGCAGGATGGCATTCAGCAGCACTACAGTTTCCATTAATAATTGGTTGAACATGTTCTTTAAAACTCACTGTAGGACCTTCAGGCACAGGTGAATCATGTTTACATGCATTAAACGTTATTAATGCAGTGAAAAACAGGAAGGGGATAAATAATTTAATTTTTAGCATAGCTTTATAATTAAGCAAATATAGGAAAATTAAAACTCATTATTCTCCACTATACATTTTATTAATGAATGAAGCCTTTTTACTTAAAGTTCCAATGGTAAACTGATAGGGAGCCGAGTTTTTTTCATCTTTGTTTTTTTCAAGTTTTCTTTTTTCGGGTTTAAGATCCTTAATAGCTGAATTAAATTTCTCATCACTCGAAATGGCCATCATAGTGCCGGTTCCGTATGTAAATAAATACCAATTATTGTTATCATCTTCTAAGTATATGTTAATGTAATCACCACTTTTTTTCTGAACAATTTCAACACAGCCTTTGGCATATTTGTTTAACTGATTTTTTTGAATGAGCCCTATTCCAATTGGACCAAATGAAGTGAATGATTTGGTTCTTGGGTTCCATTTCATTTTTAAATCACTTAAAAATAGGGTATGTTCTAATTCGTCTGGTATTTTTTTGAAAGCACCGTATAAATTTACTTGAGAGATTAACTTATCTGCTTCTTTTTTACCTATAAATTCCATTAAAGCTCTCTCGTACTGACTTCTTCCAAAAGGAACAGGTTGCATCGAAGTTGAGGCTTCAAATTTTTCGCTCATTAGTTTTAAAATACCATTGTCAAAGAAAAAGTCGATGGCCATAATTAAATCAAAATGCACTGTATCGGTAATTAAATTGTGTGAGATGTTGCCAAAAGAGTTTACTTTAACCTGTCCTAGTTTAGCGCCTAGCTGAATTTTTCCTTCGGCATATGATTCGCATTTGTCAACGGCCAAGCTCACATAATTACCAGGTGTAGTGAGGTCCTTAATTTTATCAATACTGCCCACTTTATACTCACGTGCAGTCTTATCAAAATAAATGTAACCTCCAGTTACTATCAACTCTCCATCCACAATTCCTTTTCTGTGACTTACCACCGAAGAGTAAACATGCATAGAGTCATTATTCAACAAGAATCCAGTAACTGTCATAGTGCGTGCTTTTTTATCAATCACCGTTGTGTCATCTAAAGGAATATAAACTTCTTTAGGATTAACATCTCCTTTAAATTCAATCCATTTAATGGCCATGTTGCTGCAGCTGTGATTGATTCTAAAGCTACCATTAAAGGTAAGCAGTTCATTGGCTGCTTTTAAGTTTAGCTGACCTTTGTAATCAAAATATGGGCTTAATTTAAAGTTGTTAGACTCTAAAATTGAGCCTTCGGCAATTGTTTGGCTCGAGCCATCAGTGGCAACTTTGTCGAAATGAACTTTCTGCTCTGTCCCCAAATCATCAATATAATTATAATCAGCGTTACCACTATAGCTTTTTCTGCCATAAATATCAATAGTACTGTTAAATAACTTATGATACTTAGTTACAGTATTGGCAAGAATTTGCGCATTGGTAAGTGTTCCTAGTTTCGCTTTCTTCTCAATTACCACTTCGCCACTATCTGGAAATAACCTAGCATCTGCCACATTGATGTATCTTACTTCGTGACAATAAATAATATTGGTTCTTAAATCATATTTGGCTTTAGGAGACAGAAATCGAAGTGAATCTTGGTCGGGGTGTAATGAAACAAATTCTGCTCCAGTTAAATCTAAATCATCTTTTTGGGCATTTTCACTTTCCTTTGAAGCTTTGGTATTAGCGCTCAATTCAAGATTGTCTTTTTCCATATACCACTTAAATTGGTCCATATAGCACAAATATTGATTAACAGGGAATTTAACGTAAGCCCCACCACCATTAGATTTAAACTCGCCCACCTTATTATCGAAATCAACATGCGATGCAAAGTTTACGGTTTGCAAACCGATATCATTTGCAGAAGCAGACGAAATTTTGATATCTGAAGTATCGGCATCAAAAACCCTTTCACCAAATTTCATAAACTTAGAATCTAGTTCGGCTTTATAAAAACGCATTGTGCCCCCTCCTGTGAGACCACCTGGCGAAAGGGCGGTATGCCCATAAAGTTCAGATTTTCCATCATACATATTAAATGGATGATTGGGTTTGTTACTTGTATTCATGTAATCTTTGTATGGCATCCAGTGCACATAAGCACTATCGGCACTGGCTTGTGGAGATTGTATTTTCCCCGCTGTAGCTTTATTACTAAAGTTTTCGCATCGGGTGTTCATACTATCAGGAAAAAATATAAAGTCTTTTGATACTGTGGTTGAAGTAATATAGTCGAGTTTTCCATTACCACGCAATCCTTGATTACTCATAAATATTTTATCATTATATTGCCCTTTGCCACCATAAGCTTGATAGCCGCCTTCTGGAGTAGTTGTTTTAAAGCCTAATGAAAGATCTTCTTGTAATTTTAGCGTTTCTCTGAACTTTGGAAAGATACCTCCCGATTCAAAATCGCCATTAAAGGAAAGTGCATCATTGGTAAAGTTATCTAAGCTATCAATTGTAAAAGGATCGAGCGAAAAGCCCACCTTACTTCTGGTATAAACACCTTTTTGGATAAAGCTTTTATCCCAATACACATATGAGTTTTTTTTAGAGTTAAGAATGGGATATTGTGGATATTTTTTTCTGCCCGATTTATTGGATGGATCATCAATTAACAAATCACCATTTAAATCTTCGACAACAGATTTTACATAAGTATATTCAACATCTCCATTAGGTAAATAGCCACCTGTGGCCACTTTTATCCTTAATGAATCTACATTTACAAGGTTCAATTTAAATTTATCATATTCAAAAGAAAATTCTTTCCCAAAAAACTGAAATCGTCCGGCATTGATAATACCCGCAAAGCTAAAATCTCTGTTCTTTTTAACCGTAATTGTTTGTCCGAGAGGAAAAATGTTAACCGATTGCGAATCGCTCAAAAATATTTGCTTTACACCAGCTATTTTAAGGTCGAAATTCAATAAATTTATTTTTGCATTTGTTTTGTTTCCTGATAGGTTTGATTTAAATTCAATAACATCATAATCTTTCTTACCTGCCATAAATTTAATGTAATCAAAAAGTCTTTCCTGAATAATAATTCTGTCTTCATCATACTCAAAATCAACAAATCCTAAATTGTTAAAAGAAAGCATCATAGGTCTTACATATTCGGGAGAAATTCCCATAAAAGCTGATATTTCGTTAATGCTAGCTTCTCTTGTTTTGTTTTTTTCTGAGAAGTTTTTTATTCTAATCAATGGATGCACATCATCAAGTCCTTGGAGTTTGTAGTATCTTTTTTCTCTAAAGAAACCTTTAGACTCAAAGATTGCATTACTTTCTGAGCTACCTTTAATCATTTCCAAGGAAATTGAAGGTTCATCCATTTTCCAATATAATGCTTCAAAGTCCATATCTAACTGGTGGTATGAATCTGAAAAAGGAGCTCTTGCAATACCTTGGTTGTCTCTAATCAACGAAAGTTCTTTATCTTTAAAGATAAATTTCATGGTAAGCCCCGGGTGATAAATAGAATCACTTTCATTATAAATCGACACTTCCGCTTTGTCTGATGAAATTTTATCAGTTCTAATAATATAACTTTTAGAAGAGACTTGTACAAACAGCTTCTTATTTCTATAAAACTTTAAATAGGCTGGGTTTTTCTTATCGCCAGAACCAATAATTCTTCCGCCTTTAACAAAAAAACCTCCATCGTAATTTACATCCTGAAAAATATTTGGTATTTCTAGGCGTTTATTATAAGAATCGAACTCTGGGTAAGAAGCCCTGTTATCGGTTGCATCAGCTAGAACTTTATCTGTAAGTTTTCCTAACAATGGCGTTTTAAAGTAGTTTTTATTATAGTACTCAACGGAATCGGCCGTATAGGATGATGTTTTACATGATATTTTATAATTTTTTAATTCTGCATAGCTCAGGTTTTCATCTATACCTGCTCTGCGCCAGTCAACACGTCCTGTTTTACCTACCCATAATTGGGTTGTTGGATAATAAATTCCACTTGTTCTCATAATAATGGCACTATCTCCTTTGGCATAACAGCTAATATCTGTTTTTGCGAATATAACTATGGGTACCGAGTCAAAATCAAATTTGTAATCGCTGCTACTAGATCTCCATTCGGTGGTAGCCGATTTGTAGAAAGAATTGTTTTTAAACAAGCCTACACTCATTGCGCAGTAGCTGTTGAAGCCTGTCATAGTTTTACCTAGTAAAAGCTTTTCGACTCCTTTTTGCCATGCATTGTAGCTGTCTTTTGGCTGATTTCCGTTCGCAAAATTCATCATAGAGCCTAAAAAATTGGTAAAGTCGGGATAGGGCTTTGAACGTTTTTTTAGCATGGTGTTGCAGGTAGTGCGAACAAACTTTTTTTGCTCCATATTAATTTTGTTTGCCCATGCTTCAGAAAATTCATCCATAAATAACCTTGCTTCTTTTTTGTCCCAGGTTTCCAATAGTTGGTGTAGCTCCTCTAAAATCATCACATCATCCTCTGAAAATGTTTGTATTTTAGTTTGACTGTAAGTATTACCAATATTTAATACAGTAATACAAAATAAAATAACGACCTGTTTTAAATAAGTCATAGGCGAATTAAAAATTGGGTAAATGAATTTCATATAAAAAACGAACACGATATATTGACCTCAATATTACCAAATAGCAATGGAAATGCACAATTAAACTTTTAATAAATTGTTAACCTTTATATCAATTGCAATGTCAATTTACACCAACTGTGGCATTGCCTCATTTTACAAATTTCATGTATTGTTGGGATTGATCAAAGCATATTTATTTTTTTAGTTGAACAATAAAAATAAGGGCTATGAGTATTATTTGAAAAAGAAACTACCAAAAGGTATTTAAAAAGCAATAACTTTGATTTTTAAAATTAAATGCATCAATATGATATGGTTTAAAGAAGTTCAGTTGGCAGATTTGAATAATGTAGGCAATAATACCATGAGCAAACATCTTGGTATTGAGGTGATTGAAATAGGGAGTGACTTTATTAAAGCTAAAATGCCTGTTGATGAGCGAACCAAGCAACCTTATGGTATATTACACGGAGGTGCTTCTGTTGCTTTAGCCGAAACGATTGGAAGTTATGGAAGTCATTTAATTATTGATAATTCTAAATTTTTGAGTGTAGGCTTAGAAATTAATGCTAATCATATTAGAAAAGCTAGCCAAGGGCATGTTACGGGTATTGCTAAACCAATACATATTGGTAAAACTACACATGTATGGGGAATTGAAATTGTGGATGACAAAGGGCAATTAATATGCATCTGCAGACTAACTGTTGCGATTATTCTTAAAAAGGACTAACAAGTTAATGTTTATAAAAGAGAAAAATAATTTTGCTGAAGAATAAAAATGTGCTACATTTGCACTCCAATTTAAAAATAACAGGCAATGAAAAGGACATTTCAACCTTCACAGCGTAAGAGAAGAAATAAACACGGTTTCCGTGAGAGAATGGCTTCTGCAAATGGCAGAAGAGTGTTAGCAGCTCGTAGAGCTCGTGGACGTAAGAAATTAACAGTTTCTGACGAAAAGTTACATAAAAAATAGGATTGATTAGTTATCCATAATTTTAAAAAGGGGTTTTACCCCTTTTTTTTTTTATTACCTATTAAAATAACTTAAAAACATGAGTATGATAAAAGAATTTAAAGACTTTGCCATGCGTGGTAATGTAGTTGACCTTGCCATTGGCGTTATCATTGGTGGTGCTTTCGGAAAAATAGTTGGTTCCTTAATTGACGATGTTATTACACCATTGTTGTTAAAGCCTGCATTAGAGGCTGCACACTTAAGTAAGTTAGAAGATTTAACTGCCTTTGGTTCAGTTAAATATGGCGTGTTTATTTCGTCTGTTATTAACTTCATTATAGTTGCTTTCGTTTTATTTATGATTATAAAGGGATTAAATGCTGCCAAAAGAAAAGAAGAGGTAGCAGCACCTGCACCTGAACCATCAAACCAAGAAAAGTTGTTGATGGAAATTAGAGACGCTCTGAAAAAGTAAAACAATTTTTTTAAATTTATTATTTACTCCCCAAGGATGAAAAAAATTCTAACAGTTTTACTATTGCTCAGTTTTGGCTCAATGCAAGCGCAAAATGACACTATTTGGAGAAATGGTGGTTTATTCAATTTCAACTTTAATCAAGCTAACTTTTATCAATGGGCAGGTGGTAACAACAACTCACTAGCTTTAAATGGTTTAGTTTCGGTATTTTCGAAATATAAAAAAGGAAGCTGGTCGTGGGATAATACAGGTGATTTTGCCTTGGGCGCTATAAAACAGGGTGATGGAGGAGAATTGCGTAAATCTGACGATAGAATTGATATCAACTCCAAATTAGGTTATGATATTGGAAACAAACTTTACTTCTCATTACTTGGAGGATTTAGAACTCAATTTACCGAAGGTTTTGTTTTTAATCAGGATAATTCAAGAAACAGAATATCAAATCTTTTAGCCCCTGCTTATGCGCTGGCTTCAATAGGTATAGATTATAAACCTAATGCAGATTTTACTTTGTTTCTATCTCCTGTTACAAGCAGAACGCTTATTGTAATGGATGATCAATTAAGCCAAGTTGGCGCATTTGGTGTAAAACCAGGCGAGACAATATTGGCAGAATTTGGAGCTTACATGACCACTAAATACAAAAAGAACTTAATGGAAAACGTAATGTTGTCGCTAAAATTAGATTTATTCTCGAATTACCTCGATAATCCACAAAATGTTGATGTAAACCTTGAGCTTCTTTTTGCATTTAAAATAAACAAGTTTTTACAAGCTTCAATTAGTTCCACCTTATTATATGATGATAACACCCAAGTTCCTGTGCAATTAGACAATGGTGACTATAGACAAGGAAAAGGAGTGCAACTTAAAAATGTAATAGGTATTGGCCTAGCCTATAAAATTCAAGGGTTTAAAACTGCTAAAAAATAATAAGCAATAAATAGTATTAAAAGAGTGTCTCAAATTTTGAGGCACTTTTTTTTTGACTATTTACTTAAAATGTGGTTATTTGAAAACAATTAAAAGTAATATTATAAAAATGAAAATTAAAACAAGCCTAATTACAACATTATTAGCTTTAACAATCCAAGGAACTGCGCAAAATGTAATTAATTTAGAGGAAATATGGAAAACCAATACTTTTGGTTCAAAATCAATAGTTGGCATTGCCTCTATGAAAGACGGTGCTCATTACACAACAATATCATCCTCTGGTACGGAACAATTTATTGTAAAATATAATTATAAAACGGGAAATGCGGTTGATACTATTTTTAACTCTAGCAAAGCCACCAATGTGGAAGCCCCCATGCCTCAAATAGAATCTTATACATTTAGTAAAGATGAAAGTTTACTGCTTTTTTCAACACAAGAAGAGAGAATTTATAGACATTCCTATAAATCGAACTATGTAATTTATAATTTAAAAAGTAGGGAGTGGAATTATTTATCGCCCAAAGAAAAACAGCAACTAGCCACTTTTTCGCCCGACGCTAAACGAATTGCATTTGTTCGCCAAAATAATTTATTTGTGGTTGATTTAATTTCAAAGCAAGAAATTCAACTCACTTTTGATGGCGAAAAAAATAAAATTATTAATGGTGCCAGTGATTGGGTTTATGAAGAAGAGTTTGGCTTTGATAAAGCCTATGAATGGAGTCCGGATGGAAACAAGTTAGCCTATTACCGTTTTGATGAAAGTCAGGTTAAAGAGTTTGGTATGCCAATATATGGTAGCTTATATCCCGAATATAGTACTTTTAAATATCCCAAAGCTGGTGAACGTAATTCTGAAGTTCAAATTCTTATTTACGATCTTACTTCAAAAAAAACAATCAAACCTGATCTTGGAACCAATCAGGATCAATACATTCCGAGGATAAAATGGACAAAAAACGCTGATATTCTCTCATGCCAACGTTTAAATAGATTACAAAATAAACTTGATTTATTGTTTATTGAAAGTGCTTCTGGAAGTGCTAAAGTAGTTTTAACAGAAAATTCAAGTACTTATATTGATGTTACGGATGATTTAACCTTTTTAGAAGATAATAAATCCTTTATTTGGAGTAGCGAATTAGGTGGATACAATCATTTATACAGATATTCACTATCGGGTAAATTACTTAACCAGATTACTACTGGAAATTGGGATGTGATTGCTTACAAGGGGTTTGACGAAGTTTCGCAGACGCTCTTTTTTACTGCAGCAAAGTCATCCTCAGTTAATAAGGATGTTTGTAAGGTAAAGGTTGATGGGTCAAATTTAAAAGTAATTTCAGAAAAATTGGGTTACAATGAACCTAATTTTAGTAAAACATTTGATTATTATATTAATACCTATAGCAATGCAAATACGCCCGCAGCCTATATATTGTATGATAAAAATGGCAAGCAGGTGAGGAGCCTAGAAGAAAATACTACACTACAAAACAAACTAAAAAAATATAACTTATCCAATAAAGAGTTTATGACCATTAAAACCTCAGATGGCACTGATCTTAATACTTGGATGATAAAGCCACCTGATTTTAATGCATCAAAAAAGTATCCAGTAATTTTTGTGATTTATGGCGGACCAGGCAGAAATACAGTGCTCAATGCATGGGAAGGAGCAGCCTATATGTGGCATCAACATTTAGCACAAAAAGGCTATATTGTTGTAAGTGTTGATAATAGAGGAACCCAATATAAAGGCGAAAAATTTAAAAAGTTGACCTACGGTAATTTAGGAATGTATGAAACAATGGATCAAATTGAGGCGGCTAAATAC
Source organism: uncultured Bacteroidota bacterium (assembly GCA_903831265.1). Taxonomy (GTDB): domain Bacteria; phylum Bacteroidota; class Bacteroidia; order UBA4408; family UBA4408; genus CAIKXD01. The sequence continues at coordinate 292 of CAIKXD010000367.1, read as the reverse complement.
ATCGGAAATTTGCCTTACGTAGATAAAAATCGTATTGGTATTCAAGGATGGAGCTTTGGCGGATATTTATCTTCTTTATGTATTACCAAAGGTAATGATGTTTTTAAAGCAGCTATTGCGGTTGCCCCTGTAACTAATTGGCGTTATTATGATAGCATTTATACCGAGAGATTTTTAGGCTTGCCAAAAGACAATGCGAAAGGGTATGATGATAATTCGCCCATTAATTTTACAGAACAGCTAAAAGGAAATTATCTTTTGATACATGGCACGGCTGATGACAATGTACATT
>CAIKXD010000366.1 GCA_903831265.1 uncultured Bacteroidota bacterium | reverse complement strand
ATATAATACAATATCTATAAAACTAGTTTATAGTATCTAGGTACTATTCAATCATAAGAAAGAATGCCAAAGTAGATTACCCTCTCTCGTCATTATCAACTGAGTGTTGTAACTTGCCCAGCCAGAATTTGCTACTTTGGTTTTAATGATTTATATTATTAAGGCACAAAGATATGAGCCTGGCCGCACCAAAGGTGAGGATTGCCCAAGTAGTTTTAATTATTTTTTTACCAAATTGCCCCTGGATGTGCTCTTTGCAGGTATTGCATTTCGCACAGCAAATGGCCTAAATGCTCGGTGTGATTGCCTTTATAGCCGCCTTTGTACATGTGTTGATTGTGAATGACTGATAAATTTGCTGCGTTTAATATTTCGTTAACACTCAATAACCATGAGGTATGCAAGCTATTTAAATCAACTGCTATGCCTAATGAAATTAAAGCTTGCTCTGTGTCATTCATTTCAAACAAATCGGCTGTGTAGGGCCAAATTTCGTTCAGTGCAAATTGACTCCGATGTTGGCTCTCTTCGGTGCCATTGCCAAAGCGGATGATCCATTCGCTGCTGTGACGGAAATGGTATTTTATTTCTTTAATGCCTTTTGTTGCAAGGGCGGCCAAGCGTTCATCCTGACTATGGGTTAACGCTCCTAACAATAGTTTTGCAAAAGCACTGTACAAAAATATTTTCATCATGCTTTGGGCAAAGTCGCCATTGGGTTGTTCCAGCAATAGGCAATTGAAGTACTGTCGCTCGCTGCGTGTAAAAGCAATTTCATCGCCACTGCGATTTTTTCCTTCCAATTCAGCGGCATAATTGTAATGGAATTCGGCTTGCCCCAGATAATCTAGAGCAAAATTTGTCATTGCTAAATCTTCTTCTAAAATAGGCCCATTGCTGCACCATTCAGCCAGGCGCTGTCCGGCAATGAGGTTATTGTCGGCAAGGCGCAAACAATAGTTATATAAAGCTTTTTTTGTATTCATTTTGTTTAAATATTACATGTTTTTAACGCCATCCGGAACTTTGTAAAAGCTAGGATGACGGTATACTTTATCATCGGCAGGGTCAAAAAATTCTGCTTCATCTTCGGTTTTGCTAGCTGCTATTTGATCAGATAAAACCACCCAAATGTTACGTCCTTCGCCTCTTCTTGTGTAAATGTCGCGTGCGTTTTCAAGCGCCATATTTTTGTCGGATGCATGAATGCTGCCTGCGTGTTTGTGTGGAGTGCCACTTTTACTTTGTATAAATACTTCCCATAGTGGAAGTTGATTATCTGTTGTGCTCATGGTTTAATTATTAATTGGTGAATAATGTTGCCTTATTTTTTTGTTGATTTTTAGAAAAGGCCAGAGCTGCTTCGCGCACCCATTTGCCTTGCTTGTGTACTTTGATGTGATGCGATAAACGTTTGTGATTGCAAGGCCCATTTCCACTGATCACTTGTTTAAATTCTTCCCAATCAATCGGACTTATTTCCCAGTGTTGGGTACTTTCGTTAAACTTCATATTTTTATCAGGCACTGTAATGCCAATGAAATGCGCCTGATCAACTGTTTTGTCGATAAAGCGTTGGCGCAATACATCGTTGCTTTCGCGTTTTATTTTCCATTGCATAGATTGTTTGGTGTGTGCCGATTCGTTATCGGGTGGTCCGAACATCATCAGAGAAGGCCACCACCAGCGGTTCATGGCATCTTGCGCCATTTCTTTTTGTTCTGCGGTTCCATTCATCATGGTCGTCATAATTTCATAGCCCTGGCGTTGATGAAATGATTCTTCTTTACAAATACGCACCATGGCTCTTGAGTAAGGACCGTATGAAGTTCTTTGCAAAGAAATTTGATTTACAATGGCAGCGCCATCTACTAGCCAGCCAATGGCTCCTATATCGGCCCAGGTGAGAGCCGGATAATTAAATATACTGGAGTACTTTGCTTTGACACTGTGCAGTTGTTCAATCATTTCATCGCGGCTGATGCCAAGGGTTTCGGCAGCACTATAAAGATAAAGGCCATGCCCACCTTCGTCTTGAATTTTGGCCAGCAATATTTTTTTTGCGCGCAGGGAAGGAGCACGCAATACCCAATTTCCTTCGGGTTGCATACCTATTACCTCGGAGTGTGCATGCTGCGATAGCTGACGTATCATTGTTTTGCGGTATTCATCGGGCATCCAGTCTTTGGGTTCTATTTTTTCTTCACTTTCAATGTAAGCATCAAAGTCTTTTAATTTTTCTTCTGCTGTTTTCATTTTGATTTTTTTTGTGGTTACTTATTGGTTGGAAACAATGTTGTCTTCTTTATACCACTCTGCATAGGAGGTGGGCGTTTCGTAAAGTTTTAAATTATTTATGCTGATATGCTCGGGCATTTTATTTGTGATGCGTGCTAAGAAATCAATCAATAAATTTTCACAACTAGGCTGGTAAGGCACATAATTTATTTTTTCGAATTGCTCATCGAGCCCTTTTAAATTGGCATGTGCAGAGTTTGCATTTAATACCAAAGCATGATCAAAAACATCAATAATTTCTTGCTTTACAATTCGTTTAAAATCGGTGAAATCTATCACCATTCCATCTTTGGGATGATTGGCTTGTTGGTGAATTTTACCTTTTAAGGTAACACTCAATTCATAGGTATGGCCATGAATATTTTTACAGGGACCATCATATCCGTAAAGCGCATGGGCCATATCAAAAGTGAAAACTTTGGTAACTCTGATGTATTGATTTGATGCAGTTTCCACTAATTTAATTTTGTAATTTTAATAATGTTAACTGGGCAGTTTTTGGCAGCCAGTGCATTGTCTTCATATTCATGGTCTTCAATTCTTTTCGAATAAAAGTTATTTTTTTCGATGCCTCCAATCAAGGTACATTTACCATCTTTTCGCGATACACGCCATCTATAGTCTGCCGCTTCAACACAGGCATTGCAGCCTATGCATTTTGCTCTTTGCTGGGTAATGATGTACATTAATTTTCGGCAATCAGTTTATACAGTTTATCAGAAGGGCGTATTTTTTCTTCCGAGAAAAGCGTAAACACATCACCTTTTCTTACACTATCAATACTTTTATTATCAACTCTTAATTCATTAACTTTCATTTGTACATAGCCAGTGGTAGGGCCCGCAATCATAATTTCATCGCCCACTGAAAGGCTGTGTGATTCACATTTAAATTCGCCCACTTGTGCCTGCTCATAATACTTTAATCCTTTGGCTAAGTATATTTTCTTTTTTGAAGATTTGGAACCGTTTTCATTACTCCATTCGCCCATTTTTCGGCCCAGGTAATAGCCATCCCAAAATCCTCTGTTAAAAACGGTACTTAATTCACTTTTCCATACTTCAATTTTTTGTGCTGTGTATGTTCCGTTTTGATAGGCTTCAGCAGCTTCTCTATAGCATTTGGTAACTGTGTAAACATAATCAACGGCACGCCCGCGACCTTCTATTTTTAATACACTGACACCTGCCTCTAAAATTTTATCCAAGAAATCGATGGTGCATAAATCTTTGGCCGACATGATAAATTCATTGTCCACTTCAAATTCAATTCCTTCTTCTTTATCAGTAACAATATAGCTTCTTCTGCAATTTTGAATGCAAGCACCACGATTGGCAGAAGCGTAATGCGAATGTAAACTCAAATAGCATTTGCCAGAAACGGCCATGCAGAGCGCTCCATGTGCAAATATTTCAATTTCTATTAAGCGGCCAGATGGGCCTTTTATTTCTCTTCTTTTGATGTCTCTGCAAATATCAGCTACTTGCTTTAAACTCAATTCGCGTGCTAAAACAACCACATCGGCATAGTTGGCATAAAACTCTACTGTGTCGATATTACTTACATTGGCCTGGGTAGAAATATGAATTTCCATATTAATTTTTTTTGCGTAATTCATTGCTGCATGATCGGCAGCAATAATAGCGGTGATCCCATTTTTTTTAGCCGCATCAACGATGCTTTTCATTAAAGTGATATCATGGTCGTATAGAATGGTGTTTAAGGTGAGATAGGTTTTTATTTCATGTTCTTTGCCAATTGCAGCAATACGTTCTAAATCTTCTAAAGTAAAATTATTGCTGGAACGTGCACGCATGTTGAGTTGTTCAATGCCAAAATACACCGAATCGCAACCTGCTTTTATGGCAGCCATTAGTGATTCATATGAACCCGCAGGCGACATGATTTCAAAACTTTTTTTCATCATCACTTCAAACAATTATTAAACATCCTGTCCCCAATTTTTTAATTCTTCATCACTCCACACTTCTGGAAAAAATATTCTTCTTTGATATTTTGGATGCATGTATTTTCTCCAGTCGCTGCCTCCGGTAGCTTCAGCATTGCCCAGGTACTTTGCAGCAGCATGGTAATGAGCCATCACCCAGGTTACATTCACTGTGTAATCATAATGACGCATGGCTTCAATGAGCGCTGCATCCTTTTTTACTTCTTGAGGTAGTTGTTTGAATCGGGTATATAAATTACTGGTGTTATATTTTTCCATTTTGCGCAAAAAGTCAGCTTTGTATCGCTTTTCAAATAGTCGGATTAAGGTGTTTTTTTTGCCCGTTACATGATCTTTTCCAGCTGCTTGCCAATACAAATGTTCGTAGGCATGATCATAGGGAGTATTTCTATCAATAGTTGCTCTAAAACGCGCATCTATTAAATTGATAAGTTCTGTGGATGCAAATTCAATGAGTCTGTATTGCGCACTTTGAAAACCACTTGCAGGTGTTAACGTATTTCTGAAACGCATGTATTGTTCTTTTTCCATGCCTTCACCCATAATTGAAAATGAAGAAGCAAGCATATCAAAATAACGACTAATTCTTCTTAATTTTTCGGTAAAGAATGGCGCAGTAATAGCTTCGCAATCGCTTACCTGATCAATTTCCCATAAGATCATTTTAAACAATAATTCGTTAATTTGATGGTACATAATAAATACCATTTCATCGGGTTGTGTTGTACGCTGTATTTGAAGGTTTAATAAAGCATCTGGTAAAATATAATCCCAATAGGTAATTGGTTTGGCATACAACAAACCCTCTAAATGAACTTCAGGATTTTGGTCAATAGCAACATATTTTTCTTCAATATGCTTTAAAATTTCTTGTTGTTCCATGTTATTTAATTTAAAACTAAATTTTCTCCAAATGAGGCATGAATTGCTTTGTCGATGCTTTCGCTGCTGGTATTAATATTGATTTGATTATCGGCAATAAATTGAGCCATTAAAGCATCTTGTTCTTTACCTTTACTGAGTGCTACGTGGTATTCAATATCACTGAATGATACCATAGAATACATTGGGAAATATTTATCAGGATAGAGTTCATTGATGCGTCTCTCAATTTTTTGTTGCAATTGAAATGCGGGATCATTTACTTTATCGCGCATCACCACATAATTGAGTAGGGATAAATCCTGAACTGCATCGCCATTTGGCTTACGCATTATTTGATATTCGGCAAATACTTTTTCAAATACCTTGCTGTCAGATTCTGGTGTAGCTCCGTGTTTCTGCATCAAGTCCCACATCACGGTACAATCTTCAAAACCGCAATTCATACCTTGCCCAAAGAAAGGTACAGTAGCATGTGCAGCATCACCCATAAGCACGGTATTGTTGTGATACCAAGGAAAACAACGCACAATGGCCAATGAAGAAAGTGGATGCTCATCCCAATGATTGGCCACATCTGGCATCATCTTGTAAAAATCTGGAAATACATTGATGAAGAAATCTTGAATCTTTTCCTTAGAAGTTAAATTATTAAAACAATGTTTGTGACCTTCAAATGGCATGAATAAAGTGCAAGTAAAACTGCCATCAAAATTAGGCAAAGCAATAAGCATAAATTCAGCCCTGGGCCATATATGCAAAGTGTTTTTATCTAGCTTAAAACTACCATCAGCATTGGCTGGCAAAAGAATTTCTTTATAGCCATCAGGAATATAATTTTGGCTGTAAGAAAAGCGATCTAACTTTTGCATAGCATGATATCTCACTGCAGAGAAGGCACCATCAGTAGCAAAAACCAAATCTGATTTTATTTCAGAAACTGTGCCTGTTTGGCTATTTTTAAAAGTGCAGGTGTTGGTTTTAAGATCAACATTTAAGCATTCTTCATTAAAAAAGATAGCCGCTTTTTCTTCGGCAATATCCATTAACTTTGCGTTGATGGCACCACGTGAAACAGAGTAAATAGCTTGTTGATTGATGCCATATGGTTGATAAAATTGTTGCTCATTCTCTGCATGTAAAGTGCGACCATACATCGGAATGGCTATTTTTCTGATTTCATCGCCAATGCCCAGCGCATCAAGAGCTTTCCATCCTCTATAGGAAGTGGCTAAATTGATTGATTTACCTGCAACAATATTTGCCTTGCGCATATCAGGTCTACGTTCAAATACTTTTACATCAAAACCTGCACGGTTTAAATATATAGCCCATAAAGAGCCCACTAATCCTGCGCCTACAATGGTTGCTTGTTTTTTCATGCGTTTGCTTTTTCTAAGGTGGGTACTTCCATTACACTGCCACATTTTTTACATGTACGTAATGAGGCATCGTCATAAAATTGTTGCATTAATTTTGGTAATTGACCAACAATATCATCTAAATGAAAACTGGCTTCATGTAATTTATGATGGCAACTTTCGCAAAACCACATGCATGCATCCAGTTCTGTTTGATCTCTCATTCTTTCTACCACTAAACCAACAGTATTTGCTTTACGTTGCGGAGAATGGGCCACACGTGGTGGTAACATGAAAATTTCACCTTCTTTAATTTCAATATTTTTAAATACACCATCTTCAATTATCGGTAAATTCATATCGCCCTCGAGTTGATAGAAAAATTCTTCGCCTTCATTGTAGTGATAATCTTTACGGCAATTGGGGCCACCAACAACCATAATAATAAATTCGGTGTCTTTATAAACTACTTGATTTCCCACAGGTGGTTTAAGCAGATGACGGTTTTCGTCAATCCATTTTTTTAAGTTAATAGGAGGTAAAATTTTCATATTTATAATTTTATAATTCTTGATTTGGCCGCTAAAATAGAAGCCTGCACTCCCTCTTAAATGAGGGAATGGAGGCCTATTTGTGGTGGATTTATAAAGTTCCTCTTCTGGCTTGTTCAGCCTCAATCGATTCAAATAATGCCTGGAAGTTGCCTTTGCCAAATGATTTAGCGCCTTTACGTTGAATGATTTCGAAGAATAAGGTTGGACGGTCTTCTACAGGTTTTGTAAATATCTGAAGGAGATAGCCTTCTTCATCTCTATCAACCATGATTCCCCACTTTTTTAGAATTTCTAAATCTTCTTTGATATGGCCAACACGTTCGCCAACGGTATCGTAATAAGAACCAGGCACATATAAAAATTCAACGCCTCTTTTTTTCATTTCCGAAACAGTAAACACAATATCATCAGTAGCAACAGCAATGTGTTGACAACCTGGCCCTCTATAAAAATCGAGGTATTCTTCAACTTGTGATTTCTTTTTACCAATAGCGGGTTCGTTAATTGGGAACTTGATATAACCATTGCCATTAGTCATTACCTTGCTCATCAATGCTGTGTATTCTGTTGAAATATCTTTATCATCAAAAGTTACCAGATTGGCAAAGCCCATCACATCAGCATAAAAACTGGCCCATTTATTCATTGAACCAAGTTCAACATTACCAACCATGTGGTCAACATATTTTAAACCGCAAGTGCCCGGGTTGTAGCCTGTATCAAGCTTTTCGAAGCCAGGTAAAAATACACCATTGTAGTTTTTTCTTTCAATAAAATGGTGAACAGTATCACCATAGGTATGAATGCCACTCATCACAATAGTGCCGTTTTCATCTTTTAATTCTTTTGGTTCCATGAATGGTTTAGCGCCCCTTTTTACAGTTTGTTCAAAGGCATCGCGTGCATCATTCACCCATAGGGCAATAACTTTTACACCATCTCCGTGTTTTTTAAGATGATCGGCCATTTCGCTATCAGGATTAAATGGCGTGGTAAGTACCAATCTGATTTTACCTTGTTGCAATACATAAGAGGTATGTGCTTTGCAGCCTGTTTCCAATCCAGCGTAAGCTAAATCGCTAAAGCCAAGTGCAGTTTTATAAAAGTGCGCTGCTTGTTTGGCGTTGCCTACATATAGTTCAACATAATCGGTACCTAATAGGGGTAAAAAATCATCGGCAGCATTAAATAATTTTTCAGTTTCCGAATAGTTGAAATTCTCAACATTAAGTAAGTCTTTCATCGTTTTTATTTTTATGATTTAATTTAAATAGGCTTATTCAAGCCATGATTTATAATAGTCTTTTACTTCAATATTTAAAGCTTCTTCGGTTACCATTACTGGATTAAAAGGGTCAATCATTACGGCTAATTCCTTTGTTTCTTTTTGCCCAATACTTCTTTCAATAGCACCTGGATGTGGGCCGTGTGGAATACCTGCAGGATGTAAGGTAATTTGTCCGGATTGAATGTTGTTGCGGCTCATAAAATCACCATCTACATAATACAACAACTCATCACTATCAATGTTACTATGATGATATGGTGCAGGAATAGCATCGGGATGATAATCATACATGCGCGGCACAAAAGAACAAATCACAAAATTTCTACATTCAAAAGTTTGATGAATAGGAGGGGGCATGTGAATGCGCCCTGTGATAGGCTCAAAGTTAAAAATAGAAAATGTGTATGGATAATGATAGCCATCCCAACCAACGACATCAAAAGGATGATTGTCGTAAACGTATGGAAAAATAAAGCCTTTCTTTTTAATATTGATATCGAATTCACCTTTTAAATCGTAAGTTTTAAGGTTAGTTGGTTTGATGATATCGCGTTCGCAGAAGGGAGAATGTTCTAGCAATTGACCAAATTCATTGCGATATCTTTTAGGTGTATAAATAGGTTCAAAAGATTCAATTAAAAGCAATAAATTTTCACTTGTTTTGAATTCAATTTTATAAACGGTGCCTCTTGGGATCATAATGTAATCGCCATATTTAAAGAAGAGCTCTCCATACATTGTTTCTAAACGACCTTCCCCTTTGTGCACAAAAATGAGCTCATCGGCATCGGCATTTTTAAAGAAGTAATCGGGCGAGTATTGCGGTGCTGCCAAACCTATTTGCATAAAACTATTTACAAATAATATTTTACGACTTTTGATGTAATCGGCTTCAGGCTTAATGTTGAAGCCTTTAAAGCTCATTGCATCTAAACCATTTTCAACAGCAATTTTTGGTGCTATGGCGTATGCTTTGTTTTTTTGCTTTACACGTGTTGGTGGATAAAGATGATAAACCAACGACGACATGCCGCCAAAACCTTGGGTGCCTACAAGTTCTTCTTGCAATAGATCTCCGTTTGTATGGCGCACAACTACGTGTCTTTTTGGTGGAACAGTTCCTTGTGAATGATAGATAGGCATAATATTAATTTTTCCTCAAAATTCAGTGATCTGTCAAAATCAAAACATGATATTTATCATTTCTAAAAATGACTTTTATCATTCAAAGTGAAGCGGGTTTTGAGATGTATGTTTAGATTTAAAAATAGCTATAAGGCCTGTATTAAATAGCTTTTTAAAGGTTTTGATGGTATGCAATAAGAAACATATTTTCTAATTTAAAATGGGTTTAAATTGAGGTTGGAAATTTGATGTTTTTTATGGGAAATCGATTTTATACCGATTACACTTTCAATTTAGTGCAATTGCGGCCAAGCCTTATTGTACTAGTACCGATAATACAAAATAAATAGTCCAATTTTATTGAACTATATTTTGTTATATCGGCATTAGCCATTGTAAATTTAGTAAATGGCTTTGGGCTATTTAATAAATACAATTGGTATAATTTCAAGTAGTATCGGGATTAACCATTGTATATTTATTTTTTTTTGGCCTAAAAAATAAATGCAATTGTATAATTGAAAATCAACAGGGAGTATCTTAATAATGCAAAAATAGCAGTATCAAATTTTAAACTATGAAAGCAACCACATAAAAAGATTCCACCTCTATGACAGTTTAAGAAATATAAATTTAAAAGAAAAACAAGGCTCCGCAATAAGGATTGAAGCTATCCCGCCATGCGGGAGCGTAAAGCCTGGCCGCACCAAAGGTGTGGATTGCCCAAAAAAATTAAACTTTCATTTTCCTAAATGTTAAATTAATACGTGGTGCCTCTACCTTAGCCATAGCTGGAAGTTGATGTTGCCAATGTTGTTGGATCGTGCCTTGCATGAGCAATAAACTGCCGTGTGCTAGATTTAAACTGATGGTAGTTTTGCTTTTTATGTGTCTGAATACAAATTTTCTTTCGGCTCCAAAGCTTAATGAGGCTATACAGGCTGCGTTTTCGAGCTCGCTTTCATTGTCGCTGTGCCAGCCCATACTTTCTTTACCATGATGGTATAAATTGAGCAAACAAGTGTTGAAGCTTTGCTGACTTTTTTCTTCCACAATTTGCCTTAGTGCAAGCAATTCGGGTGTCCAAATTAGCGCGTTCTTTGTTTGCTTTGAATAGGTGTATGTAAAAGCTTGATTAGCATACAAAGCAACTTTTCTGTTGGTAACAATTTTTTTTCCAAACATTATTACTTCATCATTTTTCCAGTCGATTTTTTTGGTGAGTGTTTGCAACCATTCATTGCTGCTGTGTGGTGTAAAGATTGGACCATGATAATATAACTCTCCATCAAAAGGTAAGAGGTTTTGTGAAGCTTGGTTTGGAAATAATGACATGGAGTATAAAACTAAAAATTATTTAAATGTATATTTTCCATCACTAAAAAGATTGATGTGTATGGGTTTGCTTTCTATTAATTTTCGATAATCTTCGAGCGTAATTCTTTTTAAGGTGTAATTTTTTGCCTTCGAATTATAATCATAATCTATAAAATAATCGTATTGATGTTGACCTCCATTAGAGAAAATTACGAGTATAAAACTTGCATTTACTTGATCTACCCAGCCCATCATATTGATGTAAACCATGGCCTTGTTTTTTTGTTGTAAGCTTAAACCAAGCGCTGGATCAATTAAACTGATTTGTGTGCTTTCAATCTTTGCAGGTAATTCAATGTTTGGAAAATCATCTGCTTGTTCAAAAACATGCTTTCCAAAATACAAAGTATCGAAATGTATTTTATCTTTTTTATGAACTGTTTTAATGAATTGCTTAATAGCCAGGCTGTATATACTTGTTAATTCATTTTTATTAAGTTGTTTGGTAGCAATGTTAGTTTTTTGAGCTGATTGCCAATTATTTGAATCATTAAAAAGCTGCTCATTTTTTGAAGTAGTAATTTCGCTTGTAGAGTTTGTGCATGCCGATAGTGCAAAAAATACCAGAAAGCTTATTGATACAAGCAAGCCAACTTTTACTTGCTTCTGCTTTTTAGCCTCATAAAACATCATCTTTATGAGCTTAAAACAATTCTGCCATCATGCAACGCACGCTGCCGCCACCAATTTTTTCGATGGTGGGGATGGCGATACTCAATAGTTGATGATGTTTTTTTAGGGCATTTATTTGTACCACATTAAGCGCATCAAATGCCGTAAATGACATTACCAGTATATTATTATTTTGGCTATTTTTTAGGCATAGCATGTTTCCTGCAAAGCTTTCGAGTTGTTGCAGGCTAATTTCAATGACTTCTTTTTTGCTTTGCGCGAAGCAATGCAACAGTTTTTCTTGATCTGCTTTTGGAATAACATCTAAACAAATGATAACGTTTGATGGACTCACAGCCATTACCACATTGGTATGATAAATGGGCTGTTGCGCTCTGTCGAAGGCATAAAAGGGAATTACTTTAAAACCTGTTTTTTCTTCAAAAATAGTTAAGGCTTCAGCACATGTTCTGGGAGAAATGGAGGCATAAGCAATTTTAAATTCATGATCAATCACCAAACTTCCAGTGCCTTCTAAAAATAAGTTTTCGTTTTCTAAATAGCTTAGGTCGATTAACTTTTTTGAATTGTTACACATCTGTTGGATAATGTCTGCGCGTCTTTCTATTCTTCTGTTTTGGTGCAACATAGGATATAAAATACATGAGCCATCGGTATGTGTGCTAAACCAGTTATTAGGAAAAATAGCATCAGGTTTTTCAGGATGAATAGTATCATTAATTACCAACACATCAATACCATTTTGCTGTAATTGTTGCACCATGTTATCGAATTCAAATAAGGCAAGTTTGGCTTCTCCATCATTTTCAACATGCTGAAAGCTGTTGGTGAGTGCTGTTTCGGTATTATACCCAAAACATGCCGGTTTTACCATTAATATTTTATTTGTAGGCCACATTAAAAATCTTTTAAGTGTTCGTATAATTCTTTTACGGGTAAACCCATCACATTAAAATAACTTCCTTCTAGTTTTTCAACGGCTATGAGGCCAATCCAATCTTGTGCACCATAGGCCCCAGCTTTGTCGTAGGGTTTATAATTGGTTACATAAAATTCAATTTCTTCTTGTGTTAGTGTTTTAAAATAAACGGCTGTGCGCACAAAAAAGGAAACTTGTTTTTTATGCGAAGTAATACTAACACCAGTAAAAACTTCGTGTTGTTTGCCCGAAAGTTCATTGAGCATGCGACAAGCATCTACAAAATCATTTGGTTTGTTAAGCGCCTTGTTATTGAGCCAAACAATGGTGTCGGCTGTAATTAATATTTGATTTACACCCAGCCTTTTTATTAAATGATCGGCTTTTAATTTTGATAAAAAAAGTGGTATTTCCTGTGCAATTAAATCCTCAGAAAAATGTTCTTCGATATCGGCCGTAATGGTATCGAATTCAAAGCCTGCTTCTTTTAAAAGAGCCTTTCTGCGGGGCGATGCAGAGCCTAAAACTAAATCGTGAATGGCTAAATGTGGCAGCATGTTAGTAAACTAATAAGTAATAATATAAGGCACTATATATTACGCCAAGTAACATAATTATTTTGAGTGTGCGGCTTGCTTTATGAAAATGTGTTGGTGTTGTAGCTTTTTTTATTTGAATTAAAAAGAAGGTAAATCCGGTTTGAAAACAAACTGCGAAGTATAAAAACGATTTCATATCCAACGAAGTTAACTGCTTTATTTGAACCATTAATAACAATATCATTTCAATAATGACCAATACGTAAACTGCTTTTTTTGCCCCATTAATACCGTAGGCAATAGGAATGGTGTTACATCCAAATTGTTTGTCGCCAAAATGATCTTCCATATCTTTTACAATTTCTCTGATCATACTTGTTAAAAAAGCAAAGCCTGCGTAAATAGCTACAAACTGAAAAATATGATTGAAGTTAACTCCAGTATATTGGAGCACAGTTTTATATTTTGCAATCAATACCGGTAATTCATACAGCACAACAATCATGGGCACCATGGCTGTTAACAAAGAGGTTACAATATTGCCAATTAAAAATTGCTTTTTAAAATCGGTTGAGTAGAACCATAACAAGCCAGTGCTTAGTAAATGTATAAATCCAAGTTTTATTAAACCAACACGGTAAGCAACATAAAAACCTAATGCAACGCCTACAATGTTTATTACAGTGTGTAATAGCATGGCTTGCCTTCTGCTGATAGATTTGCCAACCACCACTTTATCGGGATTGTTAAAAGTGTCGATGCGTGTATCAAAATAGTCGTTTATGATATAACCTGCAGCAGCAATACAAATGGTGGAAAGGCTCAGCAAGAAAAAATTAAAATGACTCATTTGCAAAATAATGCCCAAATTCATAAACTTAAGCATGCCATTAATTAAAAGATAGCGGATACAATATTGTGTAAAGCCAATAATTAAGAGGTTTTTCCAGCGTATTAATTTAAATATTCCAGCAATCATTTTGTTAATTTTGTGAATTAAAAGTAGGATAAATCTTTTTAGTAAGTTGTTAAATTAATGAAAGGTTTTCGACTGTTTAATGTGGCAATATCGATGTGAAATAAGTAATGGCCCAAATTTGGGTTACTGCATTTGTCGCAAACTTATTTCCGATTGGAGTAATTTTATAGTATTAATTATTTGCACCTACCCGAAGGGCGGGACCTTTACCACAAAAATTGATTTGAAAAACTAATGTTTGATTAACCACAAAACTGTCTTTGGAACACAAAACCCCGCTTTTTGGGTAGATGCTGTTATGTGCTGCCCTTCTTCTTATTGTTTCACTAATTTAATTGTTCTATTGTCAATTCTAAGGAAATAAAGACCATTTGTTAAGTATGAAAAATCCTGCTGTTCAATATTTTTACCTATCCAAATAACTTGACCAAAATAATTGATAAGGGTAAAATTTTCATTTGCGGTCGTTTTAGTTGGTTTGATTTTGTTTGAGAATGGATTTGGGAATGCCTCAATTTTAATATTTGTTTCATT
>CAIKXD010000365.1 GCA_903831265.1 uncultured Bacteroidota bacterium | reverse complement strand
CTCTAACGACATCTCTTACTAATTGAAATTACTTTTTTGGATAGTCGCCTTTTTTGTTACATTATTTGCAAATCAAATAGTTGCACAAATTCCAGAAAGACCAAGTCCTGAGAGATTAGTTAATAATTTATCAAAGGAATTTCCTGATTTTTTATCTCCACAAGAAGAAAAGCAATTAGAGCAACAACTTCAAAATTTTAGCTTAGAAACATCTAATCAAATTTGTGTTGTTATTGTTGATGACTTAAACGGCATGGATGAAGCATCTTTTGCAGTTGACATATTAAATAATTGGGGCGTTGGACAAAAAAAGAAAAACAACGGAATTGTAATTTTAGTAAAACCTACCGGTAACGCAGGTTCGCGTAAATTATTTATTTCAATAGGTTATGGTTTAGAGGGCGCTATTACTGATTTAAAAACAAAACGAATTCGTGAAAACGAAATTGTTCCTTACTTTAAACAAAAACAATTTTATTTAGGATTAGAAGCTGGTTGCCAAGCTCTAATGAAAGCAGCCAAAGGCGAATACAATGAGAAAACCGCTCCAAAAGGTTCAGGCATTGAAAGTTGGGTTAAAAATCATCCCATTTTATTTATAATTCTTGTCATAATTTTTGTTTTTATTATGTTTAAAGGGTCTTCCGGCGGCGGCCACGGACGAGGCATGACCTATTTTGGTGGAGGCTCGGCCTTTGGTGGCTTTGGCGGTGGTAGTGGAGGCGGCGGCTCCTCTTTTGGTGGATTTGGTGGATTTGGTGGAGGTTCAGGTGGAGGTGGCGGTTCGGGAGGCAGTTGGTAGTAAATAAATTTTTGTATATTTATAGTTGAAAATTATTAATACTATGAAGAAAAATTTACTGATCCTTTTTATTGGCTTTTTAAGCAGCACAAGTTTCTCGCAAATTTCAATAACAGCTTCACAAATGCCTGCAAGTGGCGATACTATTAGATACAGCAACGCTAGCACGACAAGCGTTGGCGATTACACAACAACTGGCGTTAATCATACTTGGGACTTTAGTTTACTAGATACCATAAGCCAAGCAATTCGCAAATTTGAACCCGCTTTATCAACCCCCTACTTTTTCTTTGGAGCAAATGGCTATGGCGAAAAAACAGCTGATAGCGTGGGTATTAATCCTTTTCTTTTTAAAAACATCTATAGTTTTTATAAAAAAACCACCACTAAATTTTACGTTGATGGGATTGGCATGACCTTTTCTGGTTTTCCGATACCAAACTTCTATTCAGATAAAGATGAATTATATCAATTTCCATTAACCTATCTTAATAGAGATTCAACTACTTTTAAATTTTCAACTATAACAACAGGAACAATTCCAGCCTATAGCAAACAAGGTTATAGGATCACCGAAGCTGACGGTTGGGGAACTATTACAACGCCATATGGTACCGCTCAATGTTTGCGAGTAGTTACCACACAATACTCACAAGATAGTATTAAAGGTTCCTTAGCGGTTGCAGGATTTACTGTTCCTTTAAATTTAGGTTTTCCAAACTATACTAAAAGCTATCAATGGCTATCATTAGGAGAAAAAATTCCTTACTTAGAAGTTTCGGGAACGTTGGTGGGCGGGAATTTTGTATTAAGAAATGTCAAGTACCGTGATAATAAACGAAGTTTTGTTGGTATAGAGGAAGAAAATAGCGATTTAGCTTTATCTGTTTTTCCAAATCCCGCAAATAATGAAGTTAATATTATTATACCTCAAAACACCAATAATGTTGTTGCTGAAATTATTGATTTACAAGGAAAACTTATTTTAACAAAAAATTTAAACCAAAATTCTCAAATTGTAAATAAACATCAAATAGA
This sequence comes from uncultured Bacteroidota bacterium, assembly GCA_903831265.1. Classification (GTDB taxonomy): domain Bacteria; phylum Bacteroidota; class Bacteroidia; order UBA4408; family UBA4408; genus CAIKXD01. The sequence goes on along the minus strand of CAIKXD010000365.1, from coordinate 12 downwards.
TGTATCATCTAT
>CAIKXD010000364.1 GCA_903831265.1 uncultured Bacteroidota bacterium | reverse complement strand
CTATTTTATGCATGTTAGATTTATCTAAGCCAATATCTTCACCTAAGCCAGCAAGCGTGTAGCCTTTTTTTATTCGCTCTTTACGAATGTTATCGCCTACTTGTTGCAAAAAAGTATTAACCTGATTTTTCTTTTTCCGTTAAGTCTCCATCTGTAATGGTAAAGTCTATTAATTTTTCGATTAAATCTTTAGGGTCATTATCGCACGGAATATTTGCTTGCTCAACTTGATTATTGTCCGAGTATCATAGCTTGTATTTGTTCTGAAGTTTCAGCATCTTTTAATTTTTTCTCCATATCCTTTGTTTCTTGACTATATAAAGCCACTACTTTATCAGAAATAGAGTTTAATGATTTTAATAGAGAGATTGTTTCAGTTAAACCAGGATATGCGTTGATTTTAAAAATAAAGTCTTCATACACAATTAAGTATTTTTTTAATAAGGTCTTCTTTTTGTTTTGGTCGTTTAAGTTTGTGATGTTAACTTTGTTATCTACTGCTTTTAAATAATTTGTCTTTAAAGATTTACCGAACTCAAAATTTTCCTTTTCAACTTTAAGATTATTCAAAAGAGTAGTTTTGTCGTAGGTGTAAAACTGATAAACCATCTTTGTAGAATAGAACCTAACATCAGTGCTTCTAACCTTATTTTCTTCCTTTATCAAAGCTGCTCTATATTTAAAAAATGCCTCCGTAATTGCTCTTTGATAAGGCTCGTAAAATGCTTTATTTATTTCAAAACATTTTATTACGCTTTCAGTACTTTGCTCATTCCACGGTTCATTCCATGGTGCTAAGCAATCACAATAATAAGACGATGCAGTTGGTTTTTTATCGTCATAGGCGTAAGTGTTTCTATTGTATTCTTTTATGCTTTTAATTTTGAAGTCTGCTTTTAGTGTATTAAAGTCTTTAACTAATGTGTCATTTTGAGTCTTGAAAAATTCATTGAAAAATTCACTATTTGCAATAAACGGATTAATCATTTCAGCTATTTTGTCTTTAGGATATTTTTCATCCTTCATCAAGTTAGCTGCAGATTCGTAAAATTCCAAAGCTTTTTTGTACTCCTTTGCTACTAAAGCCTTATCTGCTTCTGTTATGTTTTTTTTGTATTCTTCAGTATTCTTGATTAAAGTTGCTTGTTTTTGCTTCTCTTGTTCTTCATCATAAATTCTTTTACTTTCTCCCGTTCTTTCGAAAACACCATTTATATATTTCCCTTCTCCAGTTAAAGCACCCCTTTCATCATATGATTTATAATCGCCATCGAGTTCATGATTTTTGTAATTTTTTTCAGATTTAATAGTTTTCCCATCTTCATAATATGAAATGATTTTACCATCTACAACATCAAAATTTGTATACCCTGGGGAAGTATAAAATTTTATAAAATGTAGTTTGCCATCTAAATAATTTTCTGTCCATTTTCCAATGGGAGCATTGTCTTTATATGAACCTTGCAGCAATATGCCACCGTGTTCGGAATATCCTTTATAAGCACCAGTCTTTGTGCCATACGCGTCAGTGTAATACTCCGATTGAATTTTCGTATTGTAATAATCCCAGTATGTTTTTACGAGTTTTTGTGCAAATGTATTTAGAGATGATACGCAAATTAAAATTGTAAGAATGTTTTTCATTTTTTTAAGTTTAAAATTTCCCTACTCGTATGGCTTTTCAGGTTCCCGCCTAATTTTATTAAAGAATTCACTTTCTTAAAAGTGTTTTAAAAGAAAGCCAATATAGGATAAAAAATCAGATGGCAGCACCTCTGCTGTCATAAAGATTTCCATTATTGCCAACTTTCCGATGTGAAAAAACAAAGAAACAAGCTCTCAAGACGGACTTTAATATTTGACCAAGAAGGGATAGAACTACTTGCTATTCAGCTCAAAAAAGCAAGAATCAGCAAGGATTACACCATTCGTCAACTTGCTTTTGAGTCGGGTATATCACGCAGTCAAATTGACCGTATAGAGGCTGCCCTTATTAATCCTACTGTTAGCACTATATTTGCAATTGCACGTACGCTTGAAATACCACTATCTGAAATATTTCAGTTTGAACTCCTGCCTAAATAGACTTTTACTTTGCAAAGTAGATTAATTACATGCTAAACTCCTAAGTTCATTTCGTTCATTACGACCATTTCGTTCATTCATTTGGTTCATTAAGAATTTTGTATATTGTTACAACTTATTTTAACAAATAAAAAAAGTATGTTATCAGATATAATAAAGCAAAAGATAGAGGAACGATATGGCAAAGCGGTACGTTACCCAAAAGATTGCGAAGCATTGGCATTAATAATATCTTCGGCTTGTAATGAGCGTGTGAGTGCTTCAACATTAAAGCGGCTTTATGGATTTGTTTTAGGTGTAGAGCAACCCAGACAATTTACGTTGGACCTAATTGCTCAATATTTAAGCTTTCCTGATTGGGATGCGCTTATTAATAATATTAATAACGTTAATTATTCTGAATTTATTTCTTTGTCCGAAATTGCTATTGATCAAATAATAGAAAATGAAATAATAGAGTTTGGTTATAAGCCTGATAGAAATCTTGCAGTAAAATTTCTCGGAAAACAGCAATTTGAGGTAATGAAGTCAGAGAAAAGTAAATTAAACGTAGGGGATATCATTACAATTTACCATTTTGTATTGGGCTATCCATTATTAATAAATGAAGTAAAAAGAAATAATAAGGATCTAGGTCAATACATTGCCGGAAAATTAAGTGGTCTTACATATATAAGAAAGGTTGGAAATGGATCATAACAACAGTCTTTTTGAGCCTTCCGGTTTTTTTACTTCGCAAGAAGAAACTGAAAAGCTTTTTTCAGATGTTATCGAAATTTCAAAAGATGGAGGAATGTGCTATGTTGGAAAATTTCTTTTGCATGGTAAATGGCAAACTTTAAAAAGATTAAAACCTGAATTTTTAAATAATACAATATATAAAATAGCCCTTGAAAAAGAGTTTGAGATAGGATTGCAATTAGACCATCCAAACATTGTTCGGTATTTACATAAAGGTTACGACAAAAAAGGTATTTTTATTATTCAGGAATATATAGATGGAATTACATTACGTGAAGCATTTCAAGACAAGAATTTTGTCAATAAAAACAATACTGAAAAAATAATATTACAATTAATAGGAGCTATTGATTATTTACATAAGCACCAAATTTATCATCTGGATTTGAAGCCCGAAAATATATTGCTAAGTCATAAAGGAGGAAACATTAAGTTAATTGATTTTGGGCTTGCAAGTACCGATGTTTTTGAAGGAATTGCATCAGGAACAATAAAATACGCATCTCCAGAACAAATAAAAGAGCCTTCGAAACAAGGCGCAAGAAGTGATTTGTATTCTTTTGGATTATTTGTGCTGGAGCTTTTTACAGGAGATGTAAATAAGAAATTAATAGATAAGCTCCCTCAACAATATAGAAAGGTTATAAAGGCTTGTTTAAGTGAATCTCCTGTTAATAGACCAGAGAATATAAGAAAAGTTGAACATAGTATTACACTTTATTATCAACATCGAAAAAGAAGCTTATTTTTTACCTTAGTAATAATCACATTATTCATAGCTTACCTTGTGTTTTCTAATTTTTTTAAAGAAAATAAAAACCTTTTAACACAACCCTTGGATTATATAAAAGATAGTATAAATACTACATTAGTGGATGAAGAAAACAATTTTGAAAATGTAATATTTGATGCACCTGTATCGGATTCTAAAAATAAAAACGTGAGCACAAAAGAAATAGTTTTTGAATATCAAAAAAGCAAAACGGAACTCTCCAAAATAAATGAAGGAGCAAATAAAATGGTTGCCGAAACAGTTGTTTCTCTTAGAGATTCTTTAAAAATTATTGCAATGGCAAATGATTTATACTACTCGTTTAAAAATCGAGTTTTAAAATACGATCAACAACCCTATTACAAAAACAGGGCAAGAAAATTGGTGTTACTAGAAATCAAAGATTCATGCTATACGGAGTTATTTAATAAATGGGTTGTTTATTCTAAACAATTTGAAAAAGGCAGTCCAAATTACTTCTATATAAACAAAGTTTTTTCATCCGTTACACAAAGCACTAAATCAAAAATTGATAGCCTTTCATGGAATAACGGAATCCCTGATTAAGTTTATTCAATCAACTTAAAAGCGAAGCTGTGCTTCGTTTTCCTATAACCCATATTCCCGTTAGAAATTTACTCAAATCATTTTGCTTCAGTCTCAAGTGCTTACTCCCATTTTGAATTTCAACATAGCTCGCTTTTCTTTTTATCCAAAACAATCTGTGAGCATTTGATATTATTGCATAATTTTATTGACCCACAATCCCTATTGCATAATCTGGGTTTAATTTAGTTAGTTGTTTTGCATCAATTTAGATATTTCGGTAAAAAAAGCAAACAGAAAAAAATCAATTTTGAAAACATAATAGTCATCCTTTTTAAACTTTGTGAGCTATAAAGCCGAGCAAAGCGCTAACTATTAAAATAACTCGAAGCACAGCTTCGAGTTTACTAGTGCAAAATATCCTTCTTAAGCTATGCTATATTTTTTATACTTTTACCATCAAACCTATAATTAGACATGCTTAAAATTGCCATCATCAACGGACCAAATTTAAATCTTACGGGACAAAGAGAGCCTGAAATATATGGTACACAACTATTTGATGATTTAATTTTGCAATTAAGAAACAGTTATCCGAAAATTGAATTTACTTATTTTCAAAGTAATGTAGAAGGGGAAATTATAAATGAATTACATGATAAAGGTTTTTCTTTTGATGGGATTGTTATAAATGCCGGAGCATACACACATACCTCTATAGCCATTGCTGATGCTATTAAAGCCATTAAAACACCCGTAATTGAAGTGCACATGAGCAATATTTTAAATAGAGAAACATACAGGCATACCTCACTTATTGGTGTAAATTGCGTGGGCTGTATTATGGGTTTTGGTATGGATAGTTATCAACTGGCTGTGGAGCAGTTTTCAAAAATGAGGGCTTGATTTTTAGTTGTGTAAAACATGCGCAGGATGCGCACGCTAGTATCTGGGCGTTTTATTTAGTGATAAGGTCTAATAATTTCTTCGGGTTTTGTCTATTGTCCCAAAACGCTGTAACTATTAAATGTTTGTCTGTGGTTTTATAATAAATACTAAAATAACCCATAGCGGATACTCTTGTTTCGGGGTATTCTGTCGGTTTAAAGGATTCTGGATGACTTAAAATAATTTTGATTTGTCTTGTTGTTAAATGAATTAGTTTTTCTGCATAAGCTGTAGAACCATTTCTTTTTGACCAGTATTTTAAAACCTCTCTTCTTTGTCTAGCTGCTGTTTCGGTCCAAACTACAATCCTTTTAGCCATTTTAAATCTTGTTTATCTAATTCGTTTTGTGATATCAAGCGTCCGTTATTAATATCCTTATCACTTAACTTTAGCATTAATACTTGCTCATCTGTCAAACAAACATTATTATTTTCAAGCATACTATTATCCACTAACTGATACAATGCTTTCAAATAATCCTTGTTTGAAATTGCTAAAATTTTTTCAATAATTCCATTTCTTAAGTTGTCTATTTGTGCCATTGTTTCTTAATTTTTCGTAAAGATAATCATTCGTCATGGTTATTCAAAAATGCCCCCTACCTCACTTATTGGCGTAAATTGCGTGGGCTGTATTATGGGTTTTGGTATGGATAGTTATCAATTGGCTGTGGAGCAGTTTTCAAAAATGAGGACTTGATTTTTAGATGTGTAAAGCACACGCATGATGTGCTCACAAGTTTATTAGTTCAGTTTGCTTAACATCAATTGTTCTACTTCATCACTGTTCCAATTAGTTTCGATGTTTGCCAGCTGCATTACCTCATCCATAATTTTATCTTGAAACTTGCCTTTACTTAAGGCTTCTGAATACCTAATGTGTGGACTAAAAGTAACCATGCTATAAGCCGGAATCCACTTTTCAGGATACTTTTCATTAAATCGAGCTTCTATTTTTTTACGCAATAAAAACATGGGATCAGCAACCAAATCTCGCATTTCAATAAAGTTGCCAATGGCCAAATCAGCTATCGCATCAGCATCCGGTTTGCGCAAATTTTGATAATCATTTAATATGGTGGGCCAATCATTTCCGTGCTTTTCTAATAATCCATTTAACACTGAACAGTCTTCAAAACCGCAATTCATACCTTGTCCAAAGAAAGGCACAATGGCATGTGCAGCATCTCCAATCAAAGCTAATTTATTATTAACTGTCCATGGAAAACATTTTACTGTAACCAATGAAGCAGTTGGATTATTAAAAAATTCATCTGCCAAATTAGGCATTAGAGGCACTGCATCATTAAACTCAGCATCAAAAAAGGCCTTCACAGCTTCCTTTGTTTGCAGTGCGGCAAAAGATTTTTCGCCTTCAAAAGGGAAAAACAAAGTACAAGTAAAACTGCCATCTTTATTAGGTAAAGCAATCATCATATATTTACCTCTAGGCCAAATATGTAAGGCATTTTTTTCTATTAAATAGGTGCCATTGGGTCCAGCGGGTATGGTTAATTCTTTATAACCACAATCAATATAAAATTGGTGATAATCGAAGCGATCTATGTTTGTTTGTTGTGTTAAACGCGCTGCAGAAAAAGCACCATCGCTACCAAAAATTAAATCAGATTGAACGCTATGTTCAACGCCATTTTTATCCTCAAACACTGCATTTGCTTTTTTAATATCAACACCATTGCATTTCATTTCAAAATGCACTTTCACATTTTCATGCGTTTCGGCCAAATCCATTAAAGTACAATTGATGCCAGCTCTTGAAACAGAGTAAATTGCTTGCCCTTCTTTACCATAAGGTTGGTAAGCTGTGCTACCATCAATGGCATGCATAAAACGACCATACATTGGAATAGAAATTTCTTTAATATCGTCGGCAATCCCTATTTCTGTTAGCGCTTTCCAACCTCTATCGCTTAACGCTAAATTAATAGATCGGCCTGCATAATTAGCTGCCTTACGCATATCGCTTCTACGTTCATATACATTAACTTGATGCCCTTTTTTAGCTAAATAAATAGAGAGCAAAGAGCCCACCAAACCTGCACCAATTAAGGTTATTTCTTTTTTTTCGATAGACATAATGGTAATTAATTAAAAACAAATGTATGTTTAATTTACAGCACTCACAATTTTTGATTCAGTGTAACATCATAACATATTTAAAGTTTACAATACTATATTTGATTATTGGGAGCAGTAATTTAACATCTTATTTATTTCATAAATATTTGCAAACGACCTCTTGAATTAAGCGACATAGGAATTGAAACCCGATTATCAATATACAAACGATCTAAAACACTGAAATATCTTATACAATCGGGCAATGCACCAATAACTCCACAATAGGAAACATCTAAAACTTGTAAGCTTGATAATTTACAGATGCCCATTGGAAACTCTCCAAATTGGTTACAGCTTACGTTAAGCAATTTTAAAGTGGTGCACATGCCAATTTCTATGGGTAAACTATTTAAGGAGTTTCTTTCTAAATTTAACTGCTCAATATGAGGTAAACCACCAATTGTTTTTGGCAAATTGCTTAGTAAATTATACTCTAAATATAGTCTAACTAAATTATAACAGCCATCAATAGATTCAGGTAATTCTTCCAATAAATTACTTCTTATCGAAAGCTCTTTTAACTTAGATAATTTTCCAATAGATTCGGGGAGCTGCTTAATTCTATTACTGCTTAAAACCAAACGTTCAAGCTGCCTTAAGTTGCCTATTTCAACTGGTAAGGAAGTTAGTTTGTTTCTGAATAAAATAAGCTCTTTTAATTTAATTAAGTTGCCAATTTGAGGAGGTAAACTTGTTAATTTATTTTTACTTAAGTCGAGCTCTTCGAGATTGATTAATAAACCTATAGCAGCAGGCAAAGAATCAAGGCCTCTTAATTTTAGTTTAGTAACATCCGTTGGATTTTTGAGCGCATCATCTAAACTCTTATAAACCCTGTTACCACCATAAGCAAACATGGTGTAAAAAATAAAGAAGACAGAAAGTTTTACTATGCTTTTCATTAAACTAATACAACACAAATAATACTTATTACAAATGTATAGTATTTAACCCAACAGTATATTTTAAAGGCCAGTATATATTAAAGGCACAATTATCCATATGCTTATAAATTATTATCCATTTTATTATAGAAAAAAGCTGTCAAGCCAATAAAAACTAAGGGTAAAATTAGTTTATAGCTTTGCCAATTATCAATATAGAGCATTAAAGTTTGGTTTAGTAAGGCAGTTAGTAGATAAATTCTTAATCCCCATTTCTTCATATACCAAACCCCAACTACTGAAATAAACTCAAGTGAAATTAATATGCCAGTAATGGCAGGAAAAAAGTCTCCTTTTTTCTTTATAAAGGGCGAAAAAATAGTTGGAAAACCAAGAATTGCAGCAGTAAAAGACATAACACAAATTACAGTTAAAATTGTTGGCCGTTTTACCACTTTCATTTTATGAAAATTTGCACTATTTTTTTTTATCTTTCACTAAGAAATAAAATGGTGCACCTAGCATCACAATAAAAAGCCCACTCCAGGTATTTTGAGGTTTAGTATAAAGTAAAATTATACAAATTGTAGCAGCAACTAAAATATATAAAATTGGTAAAATTGGATAAGCCAAAACTTTATAAGGTCTTTCGGCATTTGGTTCTTTCTTTCTGAGAATAAAAATGCCTCCTATTGTGATCATGTAAAATATTAATGAAGCAAAAGTGGTATAATCTAACAAATCGCCATAAGTGCCAGACAAGCATAAAATACTTGCCCAAATAGCCTGCACCCATAAGGCATAGGCCGGCACTCCATGCTGGTTTAATTTTGCTGCTCCTTTAAAAAACAAGCCATCCTTTGCCATGGCATAATATACTCTGGCACCTGCTAAAATAATTCCATTATTGCAGCCAAACGTAGAAACCATGATTAAAACTGCCATTAAATACACAGCGGTTTCTCCAAAAATCATAGAAGCTGCTGCCGTACCTACTCTATCGGTACCACCGCCTGCAAATTGTATACCCTGACCAATAGCATCGGTTGCAGAAGGATCCCCATGAAGGGGAAGCAATGTTAAATAGGTGATATTTGCCAACAAATAAAGTATGGTTACGATACCTGTACCAAGCAATAAACTTCGAGGAATATTTTTTTGTGGTTCTTTAATTTCTCCTGCAATAAAGGTTACATTATTCCATGCATCGCTGCTAAACAGAGAGCCTATCATGGCAGTTCCTAAAACCAACAACAAAGCAAAGCCACTCACCGAATGACTCACCCAATTTTCTCCATCTTTAATTAAAGTTGTTGCATCCCATGCATGGAACATATTGATTGAAAATTGATTTGTACCTAGGCCCACATACAAACCAGCGCTTATTAAAACCAACAAAGCAATTAACTTTGCTGATGTAAAAAACAGCTGTATTAATTTGCCATTTTTTACTCCTTTTGTATTAATAAAAGAAAGAAAAATGATGCTTGCAATAGCATATAATTGCGCTGCCGAAACCTTAAAAAATCCGAAGTCGGCTAAAATATTATCGGGCCCTAAGGCTGGAATAAACACTGCAGTGAACTTTGCAAAAGCAACTGCAACTGCTGCAATAACACCAGACTGTATGACCGTAAAAACGGTCCAACCATATAAAAAGGAAGTAAAATTTCCATACGCTCTTTGGATGTAAACGAACTGACCGCCTGCCTTTGGCATCATACCAGCTAACTCGCCATAGCTTAAAGCTGCCATAAGTGTAATAACACCACTAGCAATCCACAATGTGAGCAGCCAACCTGTACTTCCTACCAAGCGACTCATATCTGCACTTACAATAAAAATACCAGAGCCTATCATAGACCCCGCTACCATCATGGTTGCATCCATTAATCCCAACGAGCGTTTGAGCGAGTTGTTTTGTTCTTCCATAATAGTATTTTATAATAAAGTTATTTATGAAGTTTGCTATTTCTTTGGCTGTATCCAAAGTAAATTATAATTCCAAAAATCATCCACCCAAAAGCCACTTTTAATGTTTGCGCATCAAGTGCTACAATCATTCCTAAACAAACCAACACGCCCATAGTAGAAACAAATGGAACTAATGGCGCGCGGAATGGGCGAGGAATTTCAGGATTTTTTACACGCATAATCCAAACACCTGCACTCACTAAAACAAATGCGAAGAGTGTTCCAAAACTAGTTAAGTCGCCTGCAATATGCCCTGGTACAAAGGCTGCAAATAATCCTACAAAAATAAAAAGTAACCAATTTGCTTTATAAGGTGTTCTGTATTTTGGATGCAACTCACCAAAAACTTTTGGAATTAAACCATCATTACTCATGCTATAAAACACACGACTTTGTCCCATTAACATCACTAAAATTACAGAAGAAAAACCAGCTAAAATGGCAACTGTAACTGCAGTAGCAAGCCAACCATAACCAATCATGTATTGAGAAATTGCATAAGCTACCGAAGCCTCTCTTCCTTTTTCTGGATCTACAAAATCTTTCCAATTAGCTACACCTGTTAATACATGACCAAATAATAAATAAAGGATGGTACAAACAACTAAAGATCCTAAAATACCAATTGGCATATCTCTTTTAGGATTTTTGGCTTCCTGCGCTGCAGTGCTTACCGCATCAAAACCAATAAAGGCAAAAAATACAATAGCTGCACCACCAACTACACCGCCCCAGCCATGTTTAAATACACCACTATAGTCTGCTATTATTTTACCTGCATTATCTTTAACAGGAGGTGTTCCATCTGGAATCATATAAGGTATATGATTAGCAGGATCAATAAACTGCCATCCAATTGCAATAAATAACAATACAATAGCCACCTTAATAAATACAATAATGGCGTTTACAAATGCACTTTCTTTGGTGCCCTTAATTAACAGCATGGTGAGCAACAGTAAAATTACCAATGCAGGCGCGTTAACCATTCCCGAATGTAAAACCCCTAAAGAATCTGTATAACTTTCGAACGGACTATGACACCACTCATAAGGTATTTGTCCCCCCAGTAACTTATTTAAATATTCGCTCCAAGCAATAGATACAGTAGCAGCACCAAGCGCATATTCCATAATCAATGCCCATCCTATAATCCAAGCAACTAGCTCTCCCATGGTTACATAACTGTAAGCATACGCACTACCTGAAATTGGAATCATAGCCGCAAACTCTGCGTAGCACAATCCTGCAAAAGCACAACCAACTGCTGCAATAATAAATGAAATGGTAACAGCAGGACCTGCAGCCTGACCAGCAGCAGCAGCAGTTCTAACAAATAATCCAGCACCAATAATAGCGCCTATTCCTAAGGCAATTAAGTTACCAGCTGTTAAGGTACGCTGCAAACCTTTTTCACTATCGGCAGTTTCTGCCATCATTAGTTCAAGATTTTTCTTCGCAAATATTTTTCTAGCCATAATTGTTTTTTTAAAATAAGAGTGCTAATATAATTTAAGTTTTGAGTATTAAGCCTATTAAATTGATAACTTTATTAAAATGCATTTCAATACTAATGGCATTTTATTTTTACTGGCCTACTTTTTAAACCCAAAATACAAAGTAGGAATCGTTGATCAAGAAAGTTTTTAAATTATATCAAGCGCTCACAGACTATTTTGGATTGAACCCAGATTACGCATTAGAAATGCGTAAACGATAAAGAAAACCGAAATGGGATTATGTGCTTGTCCCGATAGGGGGAGAAGAAGAATGAAGTTGAGTGGGTTTCAACTGTAAAATTTAGGTTGAAATTAACAATGTGATTTAATCGTTAGAAGACAGCGTAATTTTAACTTCAAGCCCTTTATCATGTATGATTGATAGTTGTGCATTAATTTGTTGTGAAAGCAAATGAATTAACTCCATCCCCAGCGAGTTCTCCATTTTTTCTTTATAATTATCAGGAGTACCGATTCCATTGTCTTTAACTATTAGTTGATAGTTTTTTTCGACCTTCTTAAACGAGACCCAAATGTGACCAACCCCATCAGGAAAAGCATGCTTGTATGCATTTGTAACAAGTTCATTAATAATGAGGCCAAGTGGAATAGAAGTATCGAAATCTAGTTGAATTGCATCTAAGTCCACATCCATTTCAATAATATGATTAGGTTGAGTGTAGGAGATTTGAATTTCTAAAATCAATTGCTTTATGTATTCATCCATTTGCATATAGTCCATCCTTTCTTTTTTGTAAAGAAATTCGTGAATTAAAGCCATCGATTGAATTCTATTACGCGCTTCAGAAAAATAAACTTCAACTTGTTTATCATTTATTTTTTCTGATTGCAATTTAAGCAAGCTAATAATAATTTGCATATTGTTTTTTACCCTGTGATGCACTTCCTTCATCAACAATTCCTTCTCCTTTAGCGCAGCACTGAGCATTTGACTCTTTACAGTAATTTCCTCATTTTTATCAGATAACTGCTTCTCTCTATTTTTACTTTTAAGGAAGGAGAAATAGCCAAATATTAATATAGCGAGCATCATCAAAATCAATACAAACATCAAAATTCTTTGTGTATTTCTCTTTTCTTCTATCAACAATTTTGCATTCATTTGTTTCTCCTGAGCATTAATTTTTTCCTGCAATTCGTGCGTTTGAAAAGAAATTTGTTGATTTAATATTAAAAGCTCCTTGTCATTTGCATCAATAGAATCTTTTAAAGCATTATACTCTTGATAAATCATTACCGCTTCTTTAAATTTATTCATCCGTTGATAAAGTTCACCCCTTAATTTCAAACTTCTTAAGTACTCTTTTGGGGCGTCAATATCTTTTAATATTACCAAAGCAGAATCTAAATAATTTTCGGATAAAGTGTATTGATCAATCTCAAAATAACAATGTGCTAATTCATTGTAGCTGATAGCTGCATTAAGTATATTTCCAAACTTCAAACTACTTCGAACATCATTTTTGAGTAGAGGAATTGCCTCTAAAAATTGTTTTTTTAACATCAAGGCTTGCCCAATATTTCCATCAAGTAAACCTTTAAAAAAAATATTGAATCCATTTTGCGGTTCTTTTTCTAAAATCTCATTAAGTCTTTCAATTGCCTTTTCATAATAAAAAATAGCGCTATCCGGATTATTAGCCTTCTTCCAAACAATTCCTAAATTGTTATAGAAGTTTACTTCTGTATTTATATCCTTATTTTTTTTAGGATTATTTTGATATTCTAACTTAAGATATTTAACGCCTTCATCAATTAAGCCCATATTAATATATACACTGCTCAGGGGCAATCCTAAATCATGCATCTTAATAACAGGATTACGTTTAACCATATTGGTTAAAATTTGATGCATTTCAAATACCTTGGTATAATTAAGTAAACTGCCAAAACAATTTTTTAAATAAATAATTACTTTAACAGAATCATCTTGATTGATGAACTTTTTTTCATTTAAGATATTCAAAAATATTGGAACAGCTTTTTGATAGTGGTTTTTCTGATAATGCAGACTTCCGTCTAATAATTTTAGTTGGTATTTGAGCAGCTCATTGTTGCTATGTAAAACACTAGTTGAAAGAGAATCGTAAACTGCAGGATAACTATTAATAAACTTATTTAAATCTATTAGCTCGTTGTTTAACAGCCAATTCATTTTGGCTTGGTTGCCTCTCAAACTGTTGAAATTACGCAGCTTTAGTGAATCGTTAACTGGAAAAGCCTTTACCAATAAGGCATTACAGCATATAAGAAAAACAAGTCTTAGAATATATTTATTTAATGAAGTAGTATCTGAGAGTTTCACTTTAGTAATTATTTGTCTAAAATAATAACAATATCAATACTTCTCAAAATTATTTAAACTTTACATGATAATATCAAATTTAAATTGGCTTAAAAAACCATTTAGCTACTGTAAACTTTAACTTAAAAAACACGCTCAATACTAACAATTTCATCTCCCACAACCAAATTGCCAATCACATCAAATCCTTTTACTACTTCTGCAAAAATAGTATAACGGCCATCTAAATGTGGGGCGTAATTATGACTTATAAAAAACTGAACACCTTCAGAATCCTTGCCCACTGAGGCCAATCCCACACTTCCTTTTTTATAGCTTAACTTACTCGATAGTTCACTTCTTTGATTCCATTCCAGTGAGCCCCAGCCATCGCCTCTTGGACAACCTCCTTGCACAACAAAGTTGGATACCATTCTATGAAAATATTTACCATTATAATAGCCCACATCAACCAACTTTAAGAAATTAGCTACTGAGGCAGGAGATTCATTTACTTTAAGCAAAAAAACCATAGTGCCTTTATTGGTTGTAACTTTTACCTTTTGATTGGCATTTATTTTTACAATATAGTTCCAATCAATTGGGTTCTGATAACCTGTTTCAAAACAAGATTTGTACTGGTAGGTTTTACCTTTAAAACTTAAAATGGCTTTTTCTAAATCTATCCATGTTTCAAAATCGCGGGGTAAAAAAAGTTGGCGTTGTAAATTTTGCAGGGCATCAACACTAATATCCACAAGTTTGTTATTTTGCTTTTGTTCAATAATGTATTCGCACATCCTCGAAATCAAGGCCACATCCATCATATCAAAAATAGATTGAATAAAATTTTGATCTATTTTATTGTTCCAAGTATGTCTTTTTAAAAAGTCATCAAGTGCATACCATTTAATTAATGATGGGTAATTCGATTGCAACAATTCAATACAAACTGTTGCAGAAAGGTCATAGCTTTTTAATAGTTCTAATTGTTGATAGGCTGTTTTTAAAGATTGCAATGCTACCTCAATATCTTTCAAATTTCTTACAGGATTTTTTATCATATCAGGGTTCGCAAGCATGGGTGGATCCATGATTTTATCATAATAATAATTTACCTCATCGGCATTGCCTATATGCGTTTCAATAATTTTATCTATACATTTTGTCAAATTCTCATTGCCTTTGTTTAAATCAATTTTCTTTCTTCTTTTAGCTAAATAAACGCCTTTGAACCAATAACTCAAAAAATCATTACTTGGCTTGGTATTGGCGATAAAACTTTGGCTAAAAAAATCTGTAACATTGTGCTGGCTTACTTTACCAATAGCTTCCAAGCAAGCACTTTTTACTATTGATGCAGACGCTGTTTTTTCATATTGAAGTAACCCATTAAATGAAGCGTTACAATCTAACTGACTTAAACTATATATAAGCGCCAACTTTAGCGAATCAACTTTTTCTGAAGCCAGCATTTGAAGTAACAAATTTGCTTTTGTTGTATCCTGCACCGAAGCCATACCTTGTATTGCAGCGTACTTATAAATTTGATTATTGCTCTTTAAAAACACTAATAAAGAGTCGCTTTGACGTTCATATTCAAAGCCATAAATTTTTCTTAAAACAGCATCATTAGAAAATCTATTTTGCGAAAACGATATTGAAATAAAACAAAAAAATAAAATTGAAAATATAACCCTCATCATTTTTTTACATCTATGAATTTATAATATTATCATCGCTACTTAACTACGATTCAAATTGCTTGTCGCTGATAGTAAATCCAACACTTTTAGCAATCGCTATCTTGTACTTGTTTCCCTTAATTTTTTGATCTTTAATTACTTTTAAAAAATCAAAAACTTTTGTTTCTTTAACCGCTACAAATGAATTAAAATCCTTTACTTCAATTAATCCTACATCCTCTTTATTTAAATTTCCTTTTTGAATAAAAGTGCCTAAAATATCAACTTTTGTAATTTTATTTTTTCTACCTCCGCTAATACTAATTGTTTTATAGATAGGTTTAATGGGCTTGCTCGCATTTATATCAGGGGTAAATAGCTCAATTTCTGATTTTATATAATACGGTTGTTTCTCTAGCTTCGATAATAATAAATATGCATTTCCTTTTGCTTGCATTCTTGCTGTTCGGCCATTTCTATGCGTAAATTCATTTTCGTGAATGGGCATTTGATAATGAATTACATGGTTCATAGAGGGTATATCTAATCCTCTTGCAGCAAGGTCGGTAGTAACTAAATAATTAACACTGCCATTTCTAAATTGCACCAAAGCTTTTTCTCTCTCGGCTTGCTCCATGCCTCCATGATAGATAGTTGCTGCAATTCCTTTGCTATTTAAATATAAAACAGTTCGTTCGCAGGCATCGCGGTGATTGCAAAAAACTAAAGCAGCTTCATTATTTAAATTACACAACAAAACAAATAGCGTATGCAGCTTGTCTTTTTCCTCTGAAATTACACGATGCAATTTTAAATTTTCTAACTCAATCTCATCATTATTATAGGTAATCAAAAAAGGATTTTTAATTTTTACAAAACTTGGCAAGCGACTTAAATTAGTGGCCGACAGTAATATTTTACGTTCTACCTTTTCAAGACTGCTAATAATAAAATCCATCTCGTCCTGAAAGCCCAGCTCTAAAGATTTATCAAACTCATCTAAGGCCAATATTTTTACCCCATCTAATTTAAATGTTTCTCTTCTAATATGATCTGCAATTCTACCAGGTGTGCCTATAAGCAAAGCTGGTGGTACATTTAAATCTCTTACTTCAACTTGCATGCTATGGCCCCCATAACAGGTATTTACCTTATAACCTGTTCCCATTTTTTTCCACACTTGTTCTATCTGAAGGCAAAGCTCTCTTGTTGGCGACAAAACCAAACATTGTACTTGAGCTGAACTACTATTTAACAATTCAAAAACCGGAAATAAAAATCCTATTGTTTTTCCAGAGCCAGTTGGCGCAATCAATACAACTTCATGGTTTGTTGCAATAGCTTCTTGAGCTTTTATTTGCATCGAATTAAATGCAACTAATCCTAAATTCTCTATGATTCGCTCTGCGTTGTTTTTCATTATGCAAAGCTATAAACATTAAACAATGTTTTTTAATGCATAAAACTTCAAGTTTTATTAAAGCTACAGTGAGCATATTTAAAACAAACCTCTCAATAAATCAACAATTTTAAATACTTATTTGTTGCTACTTATATTTCAATAGCCACAAGTCTGTTAATTTTTTAATTATTCTCCAATTTAAGCTTATTTTTGCGCAACTATGCCATCAAACTGCAAAAAAGCAATACTATTTCTTTTCTTTTTGTTTCTGAATTATTTTCAAAATAAGGCACAGACATTTGGAAACGAATGGATTAACTACAGTCAAAACTATTATAAATTCCCGGTACTCAGCAATGGTGTCCACAAAATAAGTTATAATGCACTCCAAAACGCAGGTATTCCTATTGCCACAATAAATCCAAAAAACATACAGGTATTTGGACGTGGAAAAGAAATACCACTTTATATTGAAGGTGAAGCTGATGGCATATTTAACAGTGCTGATTTTATTGAATTTTTTGCAGAAAAAAATGATGGTTGGTTCGATTCATTGGTTTATGATAACCCACAACATATTGGAAATCCTTATTACAGTCTTTTTAACGATTCGGCTTATTATTTTTTAACGTGGAATAATAGCACTTTGAATGAAAGAATGGTGATAGAAAACGATACCATTAACTTTAATTTGTATGGTGCCGAGCCTTTTTGTTTTGCAAAATCTATAGGTGTGTATAGTGATAGCTATTACGCAGGACAAACCAATGGTATTGGAACCACCGACCCAGAGTACACACAGGCCGAAGGCTGGTTTTGTGCAAAATGGCAAGTTGGTGGCGGAAGAACAGAAAACTTATTGACCAAAAATGTATACGCTAACGGCCCTCCTGCAACAATCAAAACAAAAATCATTGGCGCTTCAAACGCAGCCAATTTTCAAAACGATAATCGGATAAAAATTGAACTAATAGGAGCAAATACAACTCAACTAAGCGATTTTATTTTTGACGGATACACCGTACACGATTTAACTTTTACTGCTGCAAATACAAATTTGGGTGGCACTACAACACAACTAAAATATACAACATTGGCTACCGGAGCGCCGCATTTACAATATACAGGCCTTGCTTACAATAGCATTGAATATGCGCATACTTTTGACTTTGAAGGCAATTATTTTTTCAGATTTAAATTGCCAATAAATCTTACACAACTTAAATCAAAACTATCTATTACAAACATTAATTTAAATGGTGCCCCAAGATTTTACGACTTAACCCACAAAAGAAGAATACTTGTTGCTCAAAGCAATGGTGTATTTACGCTTTTAACGCCTAATCTCGGAAACATTAAAGATTGTATAATGATTGGCGCAAATGATTTATTAGCAGTGACCCAATTAACACCTGTAACACCAAGCGCTAAATTCACTGATTATGGTAGCACAGGTACATTAAGTAATTTTATAATTATCAGTAATAAAAATTTGTGGAGCGAGGCTAATAGCTACGCTTCCTACAGAAATAGCACCGGAAAAACAAGTCTTGTTGCAGATATTAATGAACTTTATGATCAATTTGCCTATGGAATCAAAAAAAATCCACTTAGCATTAGACGATTTGTTGATTTTGCTGTGCAAAGTTTTACGGTTAAGCCTGAGCATGTTTTTATTATTGGCAAAGGAATGAGTTGGGATCAAGGTCGAAAAAATTCGACTAATTATGCCTTGTGCCAAGTGCCTACTTTTGGTTACCCTCCAAGCGATGTTTTACTTACCGCAAAAATAGCGGGTACGGTTGGTTATGAGCCGGGCGTTTCAACTGGTAGAATTGCCGCAAATAATAACGCAGAGGTTGCTGCCTACAAAAATAAAGTTATTCAGCTGGAGTCGCAAAACGATGCCTTATGGATGAAAAACATACTTCATTTTGCTGGTGGTTTTGATCTCCAATCTCAGGCAACATTAAAATATTATTTACAACAATATGAAACTGTGGTAGAAGATACCTCTTTTGGTGGCAATGTAACTACATTTAGTAAAACTAGCACCGCACCTATTCAAATTACAGCTTCTGATAGCATAAGAAATTTAATTGAAACTGGTGTTTCATTAATGACCTTTTTTGGCCACGCTGCTGGTAGTGGTTTCGATCAAAATATTGATGATCCTTCAACGTATAACTGGGGTGGAAAATATCCATTATTAATAGCAAACTCATGTTATGTGGGAAATATTCACTTACCTCCAGGGCAATATATTACCGCAAGCGAAAATTACACACTAACTCCCAATGTTGGTACCATAGGGTTTTTAGCAACTGTAGGCGCAAATGTGCCTCTGCCTTTATACGATTACACTCGTAATTTTTTAATTAACTTAACACAAACAAATTATGGTAAAGGCATTGGTTTTGCCATGAAAGAAGCTATAAAAACAGTACAAGTAAATTCTTATGATTTGCTTAAAGATGCTTGTTTAGAAATGACATTACATGGCGATCCTTCTGTGGATGTTAACACGCATCCCTTTCCAGATTATGCTGTAGGTTTGGCTAATGTATATACTGCTCCATCTATAATTACAGCTGATCTTGATTCTTTCAATTTAAAAGTAATTGTATCAAATATCGGAAAAGCTGTTAATGATTCTATTATTTTAGAAGTAAAAAGAATATTACCAAACGGCACCAATGGCGGCACATTTAGCAAGTTAATTAAAGCTCCTTTTTACAAAGATACGGTAACATTTAAAATTAACACCGACCCTTTAAACGGTGCTGGAATCAATAACCTCGAAATCTTTGTAGATGGCACCAATAAAATTTTTGAAACCACCGAAAGTAACAATAAAATTATCTATAATTTATTTATAAGAAGCGATGATATTAATCCCGTTTACCCATACAACTATGCAGTGTTTCCTAAAAACAAAGTTACGCTAAAGGCAAGCACAAACGACCCTTTTGCCTTAGCCAAAACTTATCGTTTTCAAATTGACACTACCGATTTATTTACCAACCCAGTGCAGGGAACAATTACACAAATTGGCGGTGTGGTTAACTGGGAAGTCCCTTTTAATTTAACCGATAGCACCGTTTACTTTTGGCGTGTTAGTCGTGATTCTAGTGCAGGTGGTAATTATAAATGGCGCGAAAGTACATTTCAGTACATCCCCAATAAAACGGGCTGGGGACAAGCTCATTTCTTTCAATTTAAAAATAACGATTATCGTTACATTGGTTATAATAGACCACAACGCAAATTTGATTTTGTTCCAAACGCCCGACAACTTACCTGCCGCACATTTAGCGCACCTATTGGACAACAACCTACCGATGCCAACTTATATGCTACCGAATATAAATTAGATGCCGAAGTGCAGGAGTATGCTGGTTGTCAATACAGTGCTAACATTCACGTTGCTGTAATAGACTCACTTACACTACAAGCCTGGGGTAAATATTGGGTTGACAATTCGCAAGTACCTCCCGTAGTTTATAATCCTACACATGCTTTTGGAAACCTAAACAATGGCGCTGGCTGCAGAAATCAATTAGAAAAGTATTTCATTTTTCAAACAGGCAGTGCGACTCAAATGGCTGGCTTAAAAAATATGCTTAACAATGGTATTCCCGTGGGCAACTATGTACTTATTTACACTTGGATAAGAGGTAACTCACAAAGCATTGCCGATACAAGTGTGTTTACTGCCATGGAAGCGCTGGGAGCAGATAGCATGCGTTACTTAAGCAATGACAGAGCTTATATATTCTTTGCCAAAAAAGGTTATCCTAATACTGCACAAGAAGTTATTAGCCCACCCAATAGTAATAGTCAAATTAACTTTAGCACTCCATTGCTCAGCAATTGGAACACGGGAACTATAAATACCGATTATATTGGCCCTGCGCTAAGCTGGGACTCATTACACTGGCGACAATTGCCTTTAGAATTAGCATCTCAAGATAGCATTCATCTCAATTTAATTGGAATAAAACCCAATGGCATTAAAGACACATTAATTCACAATTTAAGCTATACCAGTAAAGATATTTCTTTGAGTGGCATTGCAGATGCAAACATCTATCCCTATCTTCAAATTACAACAGATATGAGTGATGATAGTTTACAATCGCCACCTCAATTGCGCAGATGGCACATCATTTATAAAGAAGTGCCCGAAGCTGCTGTTAATCCTCATAAATTTTTTAGTTTTTATAATCCAACTGTTAATGAAGGCGAAAAAATTAACTTTAAAATAGCCATCGAAAATGTAACTAATGTACCCATGGATAGCATTTTGGTAAAATACTGGTTCGAAGATAGAAATAGATTAATTCATCCCTTAACTTATTCACGACAAGATTCTTTGCGCGCTAATGACACTTTACTAAGTGCCATTTCGGTTCCAACGCTGGGCTTTTATGGGGCAAATGCTTTATGGATGGAGGTTAATCCAAAAAGCAATAATGGCAATGCTTATGATCAAATTGAGCAATATCATTTCAATAATTTTGCACAAGTAAAATATACAGTTAGTGGCGATAAAATAAATCCACTACTTGATGTTACTTTTGATGGCGTGCATATTATTGATGGCGATTTAGTTTCGGCAAAACCACAAATAGAAATTAAATTAAATGATGAAAACAAATTCATTGCCCTGAAAGATACCTCCGTGTTTGCTTTGTACTTAAAATTACCCAATGATAATGAATCAAAAAGAATTTGGTTTGGAGGAATTAATCCTTACAAAGTAAATTTTTTACCTGCTAACTTGCCCGATAATACTGCAAGCATCACTATGAATCCCAATTTTACTACCGACGGTAAATATGAATTGTTGGTGGAATCAAAAGATGCAAGCAACAACAAATCAGGCGACTTCGATTACAGAATTAATTTCGAAGTTATCAATCAATCAACCATCACCGAAGTGATGAATTACCCTAATCCTTTTAGCACTTCAACTCGTTTTGTTTTTACCTTAACAGGAAGCGTAATTCCCGATTATTTTAAAATCAGAATTATGACTATCAGCGGCAGAGTAATCAGAGAAATTACACAAGATGAATTAGGCCAAATTAGAATTGGTAGAAACATCACAGAATACGCGTGGGATGGCAAAGATGAGTTTGGAGATCGACTGGCAAATGGAATTTATTTTTATAAAGTATTTACCGGAATCGAAGGCGAAACCATTGAAAAAAAAGAAACACAAGCCGACCAATTTTTCAAAAAAGGATATGGCAAAATGGTGCTCATTGGAAACTAAAATACCAAGGAAACACTACAACTAGTTTTAACACAAATGTATACTCGATTATTACTTTAGCACACCGTTAAATTTTGAATTTTAACAACCCCGTTTCGTCAAGGGTTGAGCGTCCCCGCCAACCATAAGAAATATACCCTTTTAACACGCTTTCAACTTAGTATTTTTTCAAAAAAATACCACTTAACATAGCATTGGCTTGGTTTTTGTTAACGTATTAACAATTTTTGCAAATAGCTGTTACAAAAATTGCACTTAATTCGTATTAATTTTGTTGAAATCAATAAGCTCCTTTAAAGTTATGAATAAATTTACTTTCTTTTTATTTGCACTCCTCCTTAACTCTTATGTGGGTATTTCTAAAGACAAAGAAGCCTACAACATCAAAATCAAAATAAACAACATTAGCAATACAGAATGCTATATGGGTTATCATTTTGCCGAAAAACAATATGTATCTGATACCTTAAAAGTAGATGCCAAAGGCAACATGATTTACAGCGGTACTAAACCATTAGACGGAGGTATTTACCTTGTAGTTACACCAAATAAAAAGTATTTTGAAGTAATTATTGCTGGTGAAACAGAATTTTCATTAGAAACCGACACACTAGATTTTGTAAAAAACATGAAAGTTAAAGGCTCAAAAGAAAATGAATGGTTTTACGCCTATCTTAATTACATGGCCAATAAAAGCAAGGAGTTAGAGCCGCTTAATAGAAAATACGAAGCATTAAAAGGCAATAAAGATTCTGTAGAATTATTAAGAAGCAAAATGTCTAAAATTGATAAAGAAGTAAAAGATTATAAAGTAAACTTCATGAAAGAACATCCTGAATCTTTCTTAGCAAAAATTTTTAGAACATCGCAAGATCCAGAAGTGCCCGAGGCTCCAAAATTACCAAACGGAAAAAAAGATTCAACTTTTGCTTATAAATATTTTAAATCTCACTTTTTTGATGGTGTAGATTTTAGCGATGCCAGATTATTGCGCACTCCACTTATATACAACAAATACAAACAATATTTAGAAAAACTAACTTATCAAATTCCCGATTCTATTGCCGAAGCTTGTATTTATATTATAGAAAAAGCAAAGGCTAACAAAGAAGTGTTCAAATACACGGTAGTTTACACCACTAGCACTTACGAAAGTTCAAAAATAATGGGCATGGATGCTGTTTTTGTGAGACTGGTTGAAGAGTATTATAATACTGGACAAGCATATTGGGCCGACTCTACTTTAATGTTCAAAATCTCTGATAGAGCAAGAGTTTTAAAACCACTTTTATTGGGTAAAAAAGCTCCTAATTTATTGTTGTATGACGATAAAAATCAATTACAACCTTTATGGGGTGTAAAAGCCAAATACACTGTATTATGTTTTTGGGATCCAGATTGCAGTCATTGTAAAAAAACTGTACCTCAATTAGGTGAAATTTATCATAAAAGCCTAAAAGCAAAAGGCTTTGAAGTATATGGCGTATGCACCGAAACCGAAGAGGCTAAATGGCATAAATTTATTGAAGAAAATAAGTTAGATTGGATTAATGTGGCCGATATTAAATTGCAAAACTATTTCCGTTCTATTTACGATATTAGCAGCACCCCAGTAATTTATATTTTAAATGAAAAAAAAGAAATCATTGCTAAAAAGTTGGGAGTGGAGCAAATAGAAGAGTTTACTGATAATTACATGAAGATGGAGCTCAAAAAGAAGTTGAATTAATTAAATCCTCTCACTCAATTAACCACTTAAGCTTTGCATAAAATACATTTAGAATCTATTCAACTATATGCCTATCACGGTTGTTTGCACGAAGAATCCTTAATTGGAAGTAATTACTCTGTTGATGTAATGATGGTAACCGACTTTACGCTGGCAGCCAATAGCGATGATTTATCACAAACTATAGATTATTGTGAGGTGTTCAACATTGTAAAAGAAGAAATGGCAATTAGGGCAAACCTCCTTGAAAATGTGGCTGCACGTATCGTAAACAGGCTTAAAAACGAATTAAAAGATTTATATAAAGTAACAATTACAATTACTAAACTCAATCCCCCTATGAATGGAAATGTAAAAGGGGTATCAATTATTATAGAAGCATAGTAAATTAGTTATTCTAAATATTTATAATTAGTTTTGATTAAATATTTTATAAACCCAAAACAAATTAAATGAAAAAACTTCTACTCACAATTTTTGCATTTAGCGCTATCTGTGTTAATGCGCAAACATCTCTTACCACAGCTGTAGACTTTACAGCAAAGGATATTGATGGCAACACCTTTAATTTATTTAATAAGCTTGATGAAGGAAAATATGTTTTCATAGATTTCTTCTTTACCAATTGCGGCCCTTGTCAAGTTACAGCGCCAAAATTACACGAAGCATTTGTAAGCTATGGTGCCAATGCGCCAACAGCTCCAATGTATTTCGTATCTATCAATCGTGATGATAACAATGCTACAATGCACACATGGGAGTCTACTTACATGAATCCAACTGGTCCATATCCTAGAGGTATCAGCGGAACTGAAGGTAGCGCCACTGGTGGTCCTCAAACTTTCAGTGCTACTTATGGAGTTAACGCATATCCAACCATGATTTTAATTGCCCCTAACCGTCAGGTTGTTGAACAGGATATTTGGCCAATAAGCACTGCTGCTGATTTTGCTCCATTCTTTTCAGCACATAGCATTTACCCTGGTGTTGCTGGTATCAACAATACTGTTGTGAATAGCAATATCAGTATTTTCCCTTCACCTGCAAAAGACGAAGTAACATTAAACGTTACTGGCAACAAATTAAATGGTGTTAGAATGTTGGATATGCTTGGTAACTTGGTGTTGGCACAAAATTTTGATAATGCACAACAATCAAAAACAATTAATATCTCTAACCTAAAAGCAGGTGTTTACTTTGCCGAAATAAGAGTAAACAACAATGAGTTAGTGATTAAGAAATTTGTAAAGGAATAATTCTATACAAACCATTGATTAAAGCCGCTTTCAAAGAGCGGCTTTTTTATTTTCTTAAAGTAGGCTTTGCATTCTGAATTATTTTTGTAAATTTGCAATCCTTTAAAAATGGTCTCGTGGCCGAGCGGTTAGGCAGAGGTCTGCAAAACCTTGTACAGCGGTTCAAATCCGCTCGAGACCTCCACAAAAAGCGCTTTAGAACAATCTAAAGCGCTTTTTATTTACATCCATTTTATTAGTTTTGTGTAATCAATCAAAATTAAAACCAATGCTCAAAGCGATTTTACTAGTTAGTATCGGAGGTGCTGTAGGAAGCAGCATGAGATATTTAACTTCAGTTTTCATGCATAAATGGGTGTCGCAATTATACCCATGGGGAACATTTATAGCTAACATGCTCGGCTGTTTTTTAATTGGAATTATTATGGGCTATATAGCAAAAATACAACTCAATAGCGATGATTATAAACTACTATTGGTAACAGGTTTTTGCGGCGGTTATACCACTTTTTCAGCTTTTGCGCTAGAAAACTATACTCTTTGGCAACAAGGAAACGTTATTGCTGCTTTTAGTTATATAACCATTAGCGTAATTGGCGGGCTTTTAGCTGTATTTAGTGGCTTTGCAATAACTAAGTTATAGATAGATATATCTGCTAATTATTTTTTGATTCAAAAATAGCAATGGTTTTACTTTTGTCTTTTAACATCAGTTGATTTTTCACAATCTTAAAACTTATGCTCTTATTTAGTGCTTTTAAAAATTCTCTCTCATTATTGCTGTTCTCACACTCCATTTTGGTAGCTCCAATTTTATCGAGTAAAAGTTTGCCACTTTCAATTTTATAAACTCCCTGAAATTTATTGCACCCTGCAAATCCCTTAAATGTATTATCTGACGAAAACACAATAAAACTAGCTAAACCTTCATCGTTTTTACTGATTTCTTTCTCGTTCAAATTAGTTAATGACCATTCTGTTTCTATTAAAGGTAAATTTCCTTTTTCTTGTGCCTTTGCAACAAAGTTAACGCATAAAAGCAAGCAAAAAACTACTGTGATATTTTTCATTTTAATGAATATTATTTCAATACAAATCTAATATTTTATATGTTAAATCAATGATAATGATAAAAATCTATTCCCTTATTAGGGTGGTGTTTCCCTGCGAATTAATGTTGGCACCTTTTACAACTGCATTAATATAATAAACATAAACTCCAGCTAAAGCCGGCTTTCCTTTAAAGGTACCATCCCATCCAATTGTTTGATCTGAAGTTTGAAAAACCAATTCACCCCAGCGATCAAATACTTTAAAATCTAGCTCTTTAATGCAATTCCCTCTAACGCTTAGTATATCATTAGTACCATCATTATTGGGCGTAAAACCTGACGGCACAAAAATATCACCACATTTTTCATTTACCTCAACCAAAACTGTATCGGTAGCAATGCATCCTCTTTGATTTACAGTAAGCACATAAACAGTAGTTACCTCGGGTGTTGCAAGTGTATTAACACAAGTGGTACATGATAAAAACTCAATAGGCGACCAGTTATAAACCCCATCAGATGGGCCATTGCCCTGTAATTCAATAGAACTGCCTGCATCAATAGTAACATTGAGTCCAGCATCTACTGTAAATGCGCCTGTATTTTCTACAAATCCAGTAAATATTTGAACGCATCCTAACGAGTCTGTTATAGTTACATTGCATGTGCCCGGCGGCAATCCATTTGTGGTAATTGATGTTAATCCATTGCTCCAATTATAAGATAAAGGACCGGTTCCTCCGCTCGCATTTGCTTGTGCACCTCCTGTACTTGTGCCACAATAAGCCGCAGTGGTAATTAAATTGGCCGTAATTAATGCAGGTTCAACAAGTGTAACATTAACAGAGCCAGAGCATCCCAAAGAGTCAGTTGCAATTACAGTGTAAACACCAGCAGCTAAATTGTTGATGGTGGTTGAATTTACCGCACCTATAGACCACTGATAGGTTATTGCACCAGTGCCACCAGTTGCACTTGCGCTTGCAGTGCCGTTAGCTAATCCACTACATGCTGGATTTGTAAATGCACTAATTGAAACAACAGGGCCATTGGTATTGCTAATTGTAATGATAGAATCAATAGTACAAGCATTGGCATCTGTAACAGTGATGGTGTATGAGCCAACTGGTAAGTTTGTTGCCGTAGAACTGCTCCCTCCAGATGGTTGCCAGTTATATTGATAACCAGCGCCAATAGTACCTCCATTTACTACTAAAGCAGCGGTTCCATCACTGTTACCACAAGTAGCATTGGTAACCGACAAGGATACAATATTTAATGCCGAGGTTGGTCCTGTAATGTCAACAGTTAAATTAGTAATGCAACCGTTATTATCAGTTACTTCTAAAATGTATTGGCCAGGCAAAGCGTTAATTAAGGTATCTGTGCTTGCTACTAAGCTATCGGTTTGAAACACTACAGAGTTACTAGTCCAAACAAAAGAGTATGGCCCAACACCTCCATTAGCATTAACGATAGCGTTTCCATTGCTATTTCCAAAACATACAATATTGGTTTGCGATACTAAATTTACGATGGCGGCATTCAAATTATTTACCGAAGCATTTAAACTATCTGCACACCCACTGTTATCTGTAACTATCACTAAATAATTTCCGGCTCCTAAATTGTTCAATGAATCAATCGCAATGATGTTGTTGCTAGTTTGTAAAACGCCTCCTGTTCCTATCCATTGAAAAGTATAAGTCCCTGTTCCACCGCTGGCTGAAGCTACTATACTGCCATTATTGGCTCCACATGCAGCATCGATACTTGCATCTAGGTTTGCTATTGGTGGTGCAGTAGTGGTTATGGTTAATGTATCAGAGAAAGTACAATTATTTGCATCCTGAATAAGCAACACATAATCACCAGCAGCTATATTACTTAAGGTATCTGCTATATTACTGTTAGAAGTAATCTGTAAATTTCCAGTAGAATTACTCCAGGTATAAGTATAAGGTGCAGTGCCACCAATTGCATTGGCAAAAGCCGAACCATTAGCCGCTCCGCAGCTCGAAGCTATAGTTCCCACATTATTTGTTTGCAAAATCGAAGGCTCATTAATGGTTACTGTGGTAGCACCTGTACACCCATTACCATCAGTAATTGAAATGCTATAAACTCCCACGGCAAGGCCACTTTGCGTATCACCAGTTAAATTACCAGGCACCCAAGTGTAGGTGTATGGCCCTACTCCTCCTGTGGTGCTTAATGTTGCCGAACCTGTGCCTCCATTACAAGTAGCATTTACAACATTGCTATTATTGGCTATTAAAGCTGGACATAAAGCACAAGAAGGTAATATTCCAGCGGCATTAATGGTAAAAATTGTGCCTGCATTATCTTCAACCTGGGCCGGAAATACTGCGGGTGCAGGGGCATTAGCACCAGTTGCATAAACTACCCATTGCGCTGGCGAATTGCATGTGGTAGCAGGAACTATTCCGTTTAAACAAGTGCCAAAAAACCAAGTAAAACCGCATGATGTGCATTCAGCCTGTGTTGTAATTGGTGTGGAGCTGGCAGGATAAAACTCCGACCAAGTATAAGGAGCAGTGCCACCTATCACTGAATAGGTTCCATCCAGTTCTTCACATACAGAAAGCGCTGTGCAACTATTTACAGTAATAATTATTGTTTCGGTGCCGCATGCTAAAGTGTAAGTTACACTAAATGTTCCAACACCAGAAACAGAAGGGTCGAATATACCTGCAGCATTTACACCTGTACCAGACCAAATTCCACCAACTGTAGTAGGCACCAATTGAAAAGGAGCATCGGTGGTGCACAAGGCAGGTACATTACAAATGGTAGCATCACAACAAATAGTTGCTTGAGGCACACATGCCGATGCTGCAAACGACTGAACAGATCCAGTTCTACTATTAGAATTAGCATTGCCGGTTGAACCGCAGGCAATAACATCTCCATTGATAGAAACTACCACATCATACACATTAAAACTCGTTGAAAAATTACTTATCGGAGCTAAGTTTTGATCAAATTTATACACGCCATTAGTAGACCCTACATAAACATTACCGCAATCATCAATATCAATACCAGCATTGCCCATTTGATTTCCACCCAAAAATACATTGTTAAATGCACCACCAGGAATCGTTGCAGTTGCAAGTATGGCAGCAGTATTAAAGTCGCGTTTATCAACCTGATTACCTCGGTGTGTATAAATAAATCCATTATAATATCTGATGGCTGCAATGCCACTGTTATCATATCTCCAGTTTTCGCATTTGTATCCTAAACCATAGCTACTGGAGGTATGAAAAGGAAAACCATTAGGGGGTAAACAACTGTTTAAACTTTGATGAATATAACCAATAGAATCGTGCGTCATAAAATAATACTTGCCATTGCCACAAGCTGTAATTGAACGCACTTCTTCAATATCAAAAAGCCCATTACTATTATTTGTTTGCACACTCGAAAGTACATTTCCAGTATTCATATCAATATCGTAAATGTAGGGCACTGGTGGTAAAAAACCTCCTGTTCCACCAACAATTAATTTAGTTTGATCGCAGTTAAAAGCAATGGTCCAAAGTTCAGTACTTGAAAATAAACCACCCGGATTTGCATTATTCCAAACCACATTAGCAGCATTGTCAACCTTTTGGATGGCGGCATAAGTGCCATTAGTGATGTAAGAATTACCTGCCAAATCAGTAGCAAAAGTACCCATCCAGGCAGTGGTGTCATAAGGTGTATTATAAGTCCATTGTAAGGCTCCAGCTGCATTGTATTTTAAAAGTTGTAAAGGCATTACTCCTCCAATAATATATACATTTCCTAAGGCATCTTTTTCGCACTCCCAAACACAATCCCAATTGGTATTGAAAGCTGGTGATTGCGTCCATGGATCAATAACAATTGATTGAGTTTGATCATAATTACCCAATTTAAATCCAATGGTATTGTTGATTACCAGATAGGATGATTCAATGATTTTTTTGTGATTACTAGCATAAAAGGTAATTGGCTGATGGTCGATAATATTTCCAAAGACTGTGGGCGTTGTAATACTTCCATTATTTTGCAACGAAATATCCTTTGAATAATTTAATTGCACATCACTTAAATTAGCGCCTGGATGAAGCACCAAACTATATTTTAAACCGCCCTCTCCATGAAACTCGTAAATTAAATCAATATTTGGATAAATATTTTTGTAGGTTAATTTTTGATAAGAGGAGATATGATTGATATTTTCTGTTTTTTTATCGCCAATATTTAATTGATAACTGTGATAAAAACTGTTTTTCCCTTCCGGAATAATTTGAACTTCTTTATTCGCTCCTATCCAAAGGCATTCTAGCTCATCTTGAGTTAATATAACTCGGTTGCCTTCGCGTTCAAAATCTTGCCATTCTTTTTGTGTTGTAAAACCCTTTTTCTTACGCTCAATTCTTTGCAGTTTTTCTTGGTCACTTTTCTTGCGCTTTTCTTTAAGGGTATAACTCATTACTACCCCGTTCTTGGTAAAATAGTAATCTTCGCTCCCACCATCAAAAGCATAAAGCACTTCTATTTTTTTACCTTTTAAAGTTTTAACATTAAACTGTCCTTTGTTCTCTATAAAGCCTTTAGCGCTGTTTAGGCTTTCATTCCAATTGCTTGCTTTTAAACAATTAATGCCTATTAGGTTAAAAGTTACAAAAAGCAAAAAAGCAAAAAACTTGGTATGTAATTGTGAAAGATACTTCATTGGTGGTAGAAATTAAGATTGGAAAATCGCCTACTTTATAATTATTTACTCAAAGCAAACATAAAAAAAATATTTTCATTTCCTCATTTTTACTTAAAATTGTTCAAATTATAAACTACAAAATGAAACTCTATCCCAATTTAGTGAAAGCAATAACAGAAGCGTTAGAAGAAATATTCACTAATGGAGCTTACGCAGACATTACCGTTGAAAATACTTTAAAAAAAGATGCACGATGGGGCGCCAGAGACCGTAAATTTATTGCTGGATATATTTATGATATTGTTCGTTGGTTTCGCTTATACAATTCCTGTTTAACAGAAAAACAACAAACTTCAAATTTATATAATTCAATTTTTGCTGTGGCCCATATTAATAAAGGATTTGAACTTCCTTTATGGGACGATTTTGCAACCATAAATACTGTAGACATTCAAGAAGCTTATCAACGAAATATTAAAACTAGAAAATTAAAAGCCTCTATTCCCGATTGGTTGGATGAGTTGGGTGTTTCACAACTTGGCGAAGAAGTGTGGGAAAAAGAACTACAATTTTTAAATCAGGAGGCCGAAGTGTACTTAAGGGTAAATACTTTAAAAACTTCTTCAAACAAAATTATTACTGAATTGGCCAAGGAAGGTGTAGAAATAAATCCTGTAGAAGATATTCTTTTTAAAGATCACGAAAAACCATTCATCATACTTAAAAGGCAGCGATTGCAGCAATTAACAAGTTATAAAAATGGACTGTTTGAAATTCAGGATGCAACTTCGCAATTGGTTGCACCTTTTATGCAAATAAAACCAGGTATGAAAGTAATTGACGCCTGCGCTGGTGCTGGTGGAAAAACACTACATATAGCTTGTTTAATGCAAAACAAAGGCAGTATTTTAGCAATGGATAAAGAACAAAAAAAGTTGGAAGAATTAGAAAGAAGAGCGCACAGAGCAGGTGTACGTATAATTCACACCTCCACTGCCACTAAACAAGAAATAGAAAAAAATAAAGAAACTGCTGATCGCTTATTGTTAGATGTACCTTGCTCTGGCTTAGGTGTTTTAAAAAGAAATCCAGATGCTAAATGGAAATTAACTCCCGAATTTATGGCTGAAATTCAACTCACACAAGCCCAAATTATAAATGATTATTCTACAATGCTAAAACTAGGTGGATTAATGGTATACGCTACATGCAGCATTTTACCTATGGAAAACCAAATGCAGGTTCAACAATTTTTACAAAACAACATTGGTAAATTTGAATTACTGAACGAGCAAACAATTATGCCCTCACAAGGATTTGATGGATTTTATATGGCATGTTTAAAGAAAATAAGATAAGTTATAAAACTAAACTTAAATTTTAGACTTCTGATAAACAGTACAATGTAAAATATTTTAATTAGTTTTGGCCCTCCAATACAGTCAATATCGTTTAGCTGTATATAAACCAAATAAATAAAACTATGAAAAAAAAATTACTTAATTTAATGATTGCCTTGTTTGCTAGCGTTACTGCTTTTGCTCAAGGCTACAATGTTGCAGTGTGTGTAAATATTACCGGACCTCAACCTAACGCACCCATTGTTGCTACCTTAACTTATTACTCAAATGGAGTTGCCAATACAGTTTCTCAAACTGTTACCAATGTAACATTGCCTTACACGTTATGTTTTCCTGCTTATTTACAATTACCCGATTCAGGTATTACGGCTTTTGCAGGAGGTTCAATTTCCTTAAGTACATGCTCTCCAGCTCAAACTTACAATTATTCACAAATAATTACTGGTAGCACAACAATTACCGTTAATGCTCAAAATTGCAACAGCGGTGGTGGCAACCCTACGTGTGGTGTTGGTGCTCAAGCATATACAGATTCAATAAACACCAACATAGCTTACTTTATGGCCTTCCCAAATGGAGTAGCGCCTTATACTTATTCTTGGGTATTTTCTGACGGAAGTACAAGTACGTTGCAAAATCCATCTGTTACTTTTACTAATGGTGGTCTAAACTGGGGTAATGTTACTGTTACAGATGCAAATGGCTGTGTGTCAAGTTTCACTACAAGTGTGCAAACTGCACCTCCTGCGCCATCTTGCTATTCTAGTATTGGTTATCAAGCCAATTATACCAGTGGTAATGCTGGAGAGGTTTTTTTCAATGGCTATATCGGTAATTCAAATCCTTCAAATGCAACATATTTGTGGCTTTTTGATGATGGTTCAACATCAACACAAGCCAATCCTCAACACACTTATGCTGCTACAGGTTATTACTATGTTTGTTTAACTACAGCATTTAATGGTTGTACTTACACTTCATGTACCAGTATTTATGTTGATTTAGCATGGTGGAATGTTGGAAATCCTTTCCAAGGACCTTGCTCAGCAGGTTTTATGATTATGTCTTCTCCAGCCAATGGAGCAGGTTTGATCAGTATTGTAAATACCTCACAAGGCAATAATTTAAACTATACCTGGAATTTTGGAAACGGATTTATTAGTAATAATCCTACACCATTTACCACTATCGTTAACTCTGGTGTTTATGCAATTTGCCTAACAATTTCTGATTCTACCGGAGCTTGCAACAGTACTTTCTGCGATACAATTACTGTAGATTCATTGGGTAATGTTACACGCGCTGCTTTATCTGGAAACATTGGTATTATTGTATCTGGCGCTCCACAACCTAATCCAACTTTAACTTCATTAGCCTCTGTTGAAAACATTGCTAATATCGCAATCTCGCCAAATCCTTCAACTGGTTTAGTTGTTTTAAACACCGAATCATTAAATGGTTTAACTACAGTTGAAGTTATCGACTTAAGTGGGAAACAAGTTTTCAGTAAAAACTTTGTTGCAGTTAAGGGTTTAAAAAATACGACACTAGATTTGCAAAATATCGCTAATGGTAATTACTTAATAAGAGTTGTTTCTGAAAGCAATGTGCAAACCGGTAAGCTTATCATGATAAAGTAATTTTAATTAAATATTATTTTAAAAAACAGATGCTAAATGCATCTGTTTTTTTTTGCAATTATTTTTTCGTTTTTATTCAAATTGTTGTCCCTTTTATTTTAAACACTTCGTTTATCAATCAAAACCATTCATACAAAAGCATGAAAAAATTAATCAACTTAGCCTTTGCACTTTTAATAAGCGCTACTGCCTTTGCACAAGGCTATAATGTGCAGGTTTGTGTAAACATAACAGGTCCACAACCTGCCGGACCAATAGTTGCTAGCCTCACATATTATAACAATGGTTCAAACAATATCATAATAGACACTTTAGCCAGCATTCAATTGCCTTATACCCATTGTTTCTCAAGCTACTTACAACTTCCAGATTCTGGGTTGTTTGCTTACGCGAATGGATTTGTACAATTGAGTTCTTGCAATCCAACACAAGTATACAATTACACACAATTTATTTCAGGCAATTCAACAATATCAGTAAACGCACAAAATTGTCAAAACTTTTCTAATTGCACTACTACCTTAGCACCAGTGTTAGGAACAAATATTTTACTTGCTACCTCCACTGGAATTGGACCTTTCCTTTATTCATGGGATGGCGGTATTACCTACACATCAAATAACCAAACAGTAATGAATGGTATAGCAACTTATTGTGTAAATGTGATGGACAGCATTGGATGTCAATCGAGTGATTGTTATACCAATAGTAGCGGTGGAGCTTGTCAAGCTGGAATTAACGTTGTGGGAGGTGGTCCTTATATATTAACCGCAACAGGCAATGGTACTGCGCCACTAACTTATCTGTGGTCAACAGGAGATATTAGTCAATCAATAACTGCAAGTATAACTGGTTACTATTGCTTAAATATTGTTGATGCAAATGGTTGTGGCGATAGTGCTTGCGTTTATTTAACTGTTGGGGCAAATTGTAGTACCTATATTGTACAAACAATTGTCAATGGCATGAATGCTTTAAATGCCATAACCGATAGCACATTTTCAGGCAATATTTCCTATCAATGGCAACTGAATGGAGCACCCATTACCGGTGCAACTAGTGCTCAATATTTTCCTGGTATTGCAGGTCAATATTGTGTTACCGTAGATTACAATAATACATGCACCGCAACTAATTGTTATAGTTACACAACTAATGGAAATTGTCAAGCAACAATTTACTCATCAGGATCAGGCCCTTATACTTTTGTAGCCACAGGCTCTGGTATTCCCCCACTAACATTTAGCTGGTCAACTGGTGAAACAAATGACACCATAGTGACTACAGGACCTGGCACATATTGCTTGATTGTTACAGATGCTGTTGGATGTATTGATAGTGCTTGTATAACAATTAATAACCCTAGCACCAACTGCAACGCCTATATTACCGAAATGGTTGACTCCGCTGGTGGAATATATTTAATGGCAAGTGCAGATCCCTCTTATATTGGTAATGTTAGTTATACTTGGAGCACAGGTGAAAACAGCCAATCAATTTATCCAACACAGCCCGGACAGTATTGTGTTTATTTAGTTTATACCAATACAAGTTGTTATGCTGATACATGCTTTAATTTCAATCCTGGAAACCCTGTTGGAGGTTGTTCAGTGTTAGTTGCTGCAGTGCCAGATAGTATAAATAACAATTCGTTTACTTTTTACGCCTACCCTACCGGAACTGCTCCTTTTAGCTATTCGTGGATTTTTTCAGATGGTACAACAAGCAGTGCTATAAATCCAAGTGTTCAATTTTATAGCAATTCAGGTATAAACTGGGTTAACTTAACAATTACAGATTCCATTGGCTGTGTCTCAAGCTACAGCATGGTATTGCCATTTCTTCCTCCATTAAGCAATTGCAACTCAAGTTTTAATTCTTATGGCAACTATCAATTTGGAAATCCTGGAGAAGTATACTTTCAATCATATATTCAAAACTCAAATGCTACAGGGGCATCCTATAGCTGGGATTTTGGAGATGGAACAACCTCAACTCAAGAAAACCCGCAGCATACTTATGCAAATACAGGATTCTACAATGTTTGTTTAACTACCACAATTAATGGTTGCACTTATACTTCTTGCAATGATGAATATGTTGATTTAACATGGTGGAATAATAACCCATTCCAAGGCAATTGCACAGCAGGCTTCATGATTTTAACCAATCTGGTAAATACTAACGGATTAATCAACATTATCAATACATCACAGGGTAGTAATTTACTTTATACTTGGTCGTTTGGCAATGGATTTATTAGTAATAATCCCTTACCCTTTACTACAATTAATAATCCTGGCGTTTACGAAATTTGTGTGAGTATTTTAGACACTGTAAATAATTGTGGTGATACTTATTGTGATACCATTACGATTGACTCCTTGGGCAATGTATATCGCGATGCAATGTCAGGAAATATGGGTATTTTAGTTTCTGGTACTCCACAGCCAAATGCATTGTTAAGTGTATTTGCAAGCGAAAAAGAAATGACTAATATTACTATTGTTCCAAATCCTACTAATGGTATTTTTAGTATCAATACCGAATGGATACCAGGTAATGCAACGGTAGAAATTATAGACATTACAGGTAAGCTAATTCAAACACAATTTATTAATACAACCAAAGGTCAAAAAGCAGTTGCAATTAATTTGCAAGATGTAGCCAATGGTTCTTATTTGGTTAGGGTTGTCTCCAGCCAAAGAGTTCAAACGGTTAAACTATTAGTTAACCATTAGTACTCTCTTTTCCACCATCAGGGGTAGCTATGGCAATTGTATCTACCCCCTTTTTTTCCTTGTTTATTATAATTAATTTTAAGCATTACTATTTGAATTCATTTTTACCCCTAACTTTTGGAACAACTCATTAATCTTATAGAAGCTTGTAAAAGAAATGAACGTAAAGCACAATATGCGCTTTACGATTTGTTCTTTCAACCTTTGATGAGTATTGCCCGAAAGTATAAAAACAATAATGAAGATGCTGCGGCACTTGTAAATGAAGCTTTTTTTAAAGCATTTACACAATTAGAAAAATATAATAAAGAAGTGCCGTTTGAATATTGGATTAAACGCATTACCATCAATACAATAATTGATGACTTTAGAAAACACAGAAAAACAAAAGAGTTTGAAGCAAAAATTGATGACCTATCACTAAAATCTGCTTCAAGTATATCTCAAAAAGTATATAACAATGCTGAAAAGGATTTACAAGCTAAGGATATCTTAAAATTAATTGAAGGCCTTGATGAGCATGAACGCATTGTATTTAATCTATTCGAAATTGAAGGAATGCATCACGAAGAAATTGCCAAACATTTGATGGTGTCTGAAAGAACATCTAAAAGATATCTGAATCAAGCCAGAGAAACATTAAAAGAAAAAATTACAAGGTTGTTTTCAACCTCAAAAATATATTAAAATGGATAATTTAAACGAACTTTTCAAAAAGAAACTGGCTGAGCAACAGTTTGACGGAAAGGAGAAATACTGGTCGCAGCTCGAGAAAAAATTGAGCGATAATGAACAAGATAAAGTTGCAATTGTATGGTATAAAAAATGGCTTTTACCAATTGTTGCAATTGTTGTATTAGGCACCATTGCTTTACTTTTCAACTATAGCTCTAAAAATAATGTTGAAAATACCAAGGCTTTATACTCGGGCAATTCTAATGATCAACTTTTATCTGCTCAGCAAGCTAATCATGCTGCTTCAACTGCTAAGAAGGAAAGCACAACTGTTTCCAATAACCAAATAACTGAAGATGTAACTGAAAATGATATCGCATTAAATGCAAACAACGCACAAACTGCTTCAACAAAATCCAACATCAATTCGAATAAAAATACCTTTAAACGCGAACAAAGTAGACCATTCAACGCTACTAATAATAACCTATTAAAAAACAAAAATGCGACCGCTGCAATTCAAACACCTAAAGAGCCAATTTTAAGCAACTCAAACCCTGACGAAAGATATTATGCATTAGAAAGCAATACGTTAAATCCTACATTTCAAAAAAACACGAACAACACGTCTGTAAACAATATAACGCAAAATACAGCTGATAGCTATGCCATGGCGGCTGCCACTAAAGTAAATAAAACCCTTGATTTTAGTCAAATAGAAATGCCTTTAGCTTTTCTTTCACCTAAAG
The DNA here is from genome assembly GCA_903831265.1 of uncultured Bacteroidota bacterium. Taxonomy (GTDB): domain Bacteria; phylum Bacteroidota; class Bacteroidia; order UBA4408; family UBA4408; genus CAIKXD01. The sequence continues at coordinate 19,399 of CAIKXD010000364.1, read as the reverse complement.
CTTTAACTGCAATTATTTATAACCAAACAAATGTAAATTTAGCTTCCAATTTATTCCCAACAACTACCAAAAAACAAAAAAACAATTTAAGCCTCTCTGTATACAGCGGTGCAATGCTTAGCATTAATAACCTGTTAACTACAAATGGGAATTCAATTGACTATTTAAACAGAAGAAAAAATGAAGAAATTAATGCCATTAAACCCAATGTTGGTATTGATATAGAATTAAAGCGTGGTCACTGGACGCTTACAAGTGGTATAAGTTTACATCAACAAGGCGAAAAAAGAAACTACAGCAAACAATTTAAACGCTTAATTCCTTATGATAGCTTGGTAGTAAATGTAAACAACAATAGTACATGGCTAGTGGATACTGCAATGTTTTATGCAATGCAATATAATAATATTGTTACCAGCTACGACAGCACTGTTACCTATTATGACGAAACCTCTGGACTGTTTTACACTGCTCAACTACCTATATATACTACCCAAACAACTGTTGTAGACACCAATTTTTATTATCTAATTGATTCTACTTATTACCAAGCAATAGATACCATAAAAACAAATTATGCTTTACAAAAACAAATGGTTATAAGCAACCCAAACCAAGCTAATTTAAAGGGCAGAAACACTTTTAACTATGTTGAAGTTCCGGTATTGATTGGTTATGAATGGGGCATTAAAAGATGGAGAATAAGTTTAAAAGGTGGTATAGGGTTTGGTATTCTTACGCGCCAACAAAGTTTTTATTTAACGACCGATGAAGCCGAAATTGCACCTGTAAGCACAGCTGTGTATTCAAAAATAATGTACAATGGTATTTTTAGAGTTGGAATGCACTATAGTTTTACTCCTCAATTTGGAATCGATTTTGTTCCGTTCACGCGATTAAATATTAATAACATGACAAACAAAAATGCTACTTTCCAGCAAAAATATAATAATGTAGGCCTTCAGGTAGGTATGAATTATAAGTTGTAAATATTCTTGTTATAAAACAAAAGCTTCTATAAATAGCTTTCGGATTGGGCTTTTACCTTCCAAGAATTATTTAATGAAAATTCACACTTAAATATTTAGCTTTGTAAGCCTTCTTAAGAGGGTCTATCTTGCTATGAAAAATTTCAAAAAATATTACATCATTCCCGCTACTCCAGAAGAGATTTATATTTCGCTTACCAATCCTTTATCTCTTCAATTATGGACTGGCGAAAAAGCAGAAATGAGCACCGAGCCTGATACAGAATTCTCACTGTGGGATGGCAGCATTAACGGTATCAACATCGCATTTGAAGAAAATAAAAAAATTGTGCAACAATGGTTTTTTGGCGAACAAACAGAAGCTTCAATAGTAACCATTAAACTACATGCACAAGGTGAGGGAACATCCGTTGAATTGCTACATACCAACATACCTGAGCCCGACTTTAATGATATAGTGGAAGGTTGGAACGATAGCTATTTTGCTGCTTTGTACGATTTTTTTGTTGAATAATATAGCTTACATAAACTCAAGTTTTTGAATATAGAAAGATTCATAGCTTTTCGCCTTATAAGAGGTAAAACTGGCAATCAAAATAAATTGTCGGGGCCTCTTTATCGTATTTCTATTTTAGCCATTGCACTCAGCGTAGCAGTAATGATTATCTCCTTGGCCGTATTAGATGGTTTTCAGCACGAAATAACAAATAAGGTAATTGGATTTGGTGCACACATACAGCTTACCAAATACGATAACAACAATTCATTTGAACCACAACCAATTTCGGTTAACCCTAATTATATAAAACAAATCAATCAAATTGAGGGCGTTTCTAAAACTTCGCTCTATGCCATTAAAGCTGGCATTATGAAAGCCGAGGCCGAAATGGAAGGTGTTATTTTAAAAGGTGTAGGACCAGGATTCGAAGGCACTTTCTTTAAACAAAATATGGTGGCTGGTAAGCTTTTTAACACCAACTCAAAGTCGAAAAACGACAGTATCTTAATTTCTAAAAGGATTGCTTCAAAATTTAATTTTAAAGTTAACGATAAGGTAATTGTTTATTTTATTCAAAACCCTGCAAGAGTAAGAAAATTCATTATTTCGGGCATTTACAATACTGGGCTTGAGGATTTTGATAACAAGTACTTATTGTGCGATGTAAGACATATTCAAAAGTTAAATAATTGGGATAGTACACAGTTTGCCGGCATTGAGGTGGCAATAAACGATTTTAAAAAACTAGATTTAATTACTTCACAAATAAACGAAATTATACCCACCGAATGGTTGGCCAGTAGTATTAAAGAACAGTTCCCCCAGCTTTTTGATTGGTTAAGGTTACAAGACATCAATGTACAAGTAATTATTATTCTAATGACGCTTGTAGCAATAGTAAACATGGTAACTGCTTTAATTATTCTAATCTTAGAAAATACGCGCTTAATTGGCATTCTTAAAGCGCTAGGTATGAGTAATTTTCAACTCCAAAAACTGTTTTTATACCAAGTGGGTGTAATTGTAGGTAAAGGTCTGTTATACGGCAATATTAGCGCTCTTACATTGTGTTTTTTACAATCAAAATTTCATTTAGTGAAGCTAGATGAAGCTTCCTATTACATCTCACATGTGCCAATACAATTAAATTTATGGTTAATCATTATCATAAACCTTACTACTTTCCTTGTTTGTACAATTGCCTTATTAGTGCCTTCTCGACTGGTAACTAAAATTTCTCCAATTAAAGCTATCAGGTATAATTAAAAAAGAAAGTGTAACTTTTGTTACATAAAACAATTATTCATTAGATTAAAATTTTTTATTCCGCAATTAAAATTAAATTTGTATAAATCCGAACCAAATGAGAGCACCAAAAAATATTGAGTGTGAAAATTGCGAAGCAAGATATAAGTCTATTTTTTGCGATTTAAAAAGTGAACACCTTGCCGTAATAAACGAACACAAAGGTTGTAATATCTATAAAAAAGGACAAACGATTTTTTCTGAAGGATTTTTCCCTCAAGGTTTGTTTTGCATCAATGCTGGTAAAATTAAAATATCGCAAGCAAGTAATAATGGTCGCGAACAAATTATTAGATTAACGAAAGAAGGCGACATCCTAGGTTATAGAGCCTTGTTAAGTGGCGAAAAGTATTCGGCTTCAGCTGTTGCGCTAGAAGATTGCAATGTGTGCTTAATTCCTAAAGAAATATTTTTTAAAGTGATAGAAAGTGAATCGTCTTTATCAATGCAAATAATGAAATTATTGAGTCATGATTTAGGTAAAGCCGAACATAAAATGACCGACTTGGCGCAAAAACCAGTAAGAGAGCGCATGGCCGAAGCACTCCTTTTTTTAAAAGAAACTTATGGCACCGAAAGCGATGGTAAAACTTTAAACATTACTCTTTCAAGAGAAGAAATAGCCAATGTGGTTGGCACAGCAACCGAAACAGCCATCAGATTGCTATCAGAGTTTAAGACGGATGCAATTATTGAACTACAAGGCAAAAAAATAAAAATAATTAACTCCGAAAAACTCATAAAAACAGCAAATATTCACGATTAATTTTGCGAATTGCAATTACTTGAAAAGATGATTAAAATCATGTTTTTAAGTGAGGTTGGTCATATATATTTTTTCCAAATTCTCCAATCTTTGCATAGTCATTCAACAACTATGCAAAGTTACAATCAAATTAATTTTAATGATATAGCACCCGATGAGCTTATTAACTATATCGTTAATAAACACCATGGTTTTACTAAGAACATGTTGTCACTAACATTGCAACATAGTAAAACTTTATCTAATCAAGGAGAAAAGGAAGCTTCATACATATCTAAAGCTTTAATTTTACTTAACGAAACTATTAAGCAGCATTTTAAGGATGAAGAAGAGATTTTATACCCTTATGCAAAAAAATTATTAGAGTGGAAACGCACAGGAAATAATACCATGGTGCCCTCGGTTAACATCATAGGTAATCCTATAAACCGCTTTATTGAAGAACATGTTTATATTATTGATTTATTTAATGAAATAAGAACAATAACTAACAACTATACAGTTGCCTCCAACAATAAAAGTCAGTTAAAATTATTGCATGCCGAGTTGTTTGAATTGGAACAAGATTTACAAAAGCAAATCTATATTGAAAACAATATCTTATTTACAAAACTCATGGAGTTGCAAAAAGAAATGATTTTAGCTAAGCCAACAAACTAATTTTAATTGCAATTATCAAAATTAAAGTGCTTTTTATTTAACCTAACCAAAAACCAGCGAGCTATGAAAACAATTATTGTCCCAATAGATTTTTCAAAAAATGGCGATAATGCCGTAGAATATGCGATTAGAATGTCGAAAATGCATTATAATAAACTCATATTTATGCATGTATTTAGTTTGCCCTTTTTGAACCCCGAAGTAGGCATGGTTTACGATCAGTCATTTACTGATGCGCAACGCATTCAAGCAGATAAAGCACTTAGAGAGCATGTAGAAAAGGTATATAAATCATTAGGTATGCACCGCAATTTATTACTCTCAGAATTAGAAGTAATTGAGGCAATCTCTCTTGCAAGTGGAATCGAAAAAATAAATCACAAGTACAAAGCAAACTTAGTAATCATGGGTACGCATGGAGCCACTGGGTTAAAGAAATATTTTTTAGGAAGTAATGCTGTAGATGTGCTCGATAACACTGAAATCCCTGTGCTAACTGTTCCAAGCCATTGCAAATTCAACAGTTTAAAAAACATTGCTTATTGTAGCGATTTCGGCAATATTGATAATGAATTAAAGGAAGTGGTTAATTTCGCAAAAGCATTTTCTGCGCAAGTTGTAGTGGCTCATATTGCAAAAGATAATAATCCCGCTGCAAGTATTGAAGTAGATCCATTGATTAAAAAATGGCAAGAAACAAACAACTACGAAAAAATAAATCTTCATATAGTGCAAGGTAATGACAATACGCATGTAGATGAGGCATTGAAATCTTTACTAGCTCAAATAGAAGTAGATTTATTAGTGATGTTCCATAAACAAAGAAATTTTTGGAAAGCGCTGTTTGAAAAAAGCACCACATCTGAACTTGTGTATGAATGGACCAACCCAATTTTAACAATGCACAAAAAATAAGTATGAATAACTTAAAAATAGAGGCGCATCTAAGTTGTTTTCATTGTGGTGAAAAAATTGAAAGTGTAATTTTATTTGATGATAAAAAGTTTTGTTGTACGGGCTGCAAAGCAGTGTATCAATTATTAAGCAACAACAATTTATGCGATTATTACAGCATTAACGACAAGCCGGGCAAACAACTCAATCAAAAGGAAAACTACGAGCAATACAACATTTTAGACGATAGCGAAACATTATCCAAATTATTGAGTTTTAAAAACGCTACCGATAGTCATGTAAAGTTTTATATCCCTTACATGCATTGCAGTTCTTGCATTTATCTACTCGAAAACATGCAACGCTTAAATCCAGTAATTGTAAACAGCAGAGTAAATTTTCAAAAAAAAGAAGTTGAAATTATTTATCATCACCAAAAAATAGGACTAAAAGAAATTGCAGTAATGCTGCACAAAATCGGGTATCCACCTTATTTATCCTTGGCTTCAGAATCTGCCGCATCTAAACCAAAAAATAGCGATAGAAGTCAAATTTACAAAATTGGTATTGCAGGTTTTGCATTCGGAAATATCATGATGCTAAGCTTTCCTGAGTATTTTCATTTAAGCGATTTTTCGGGAACAAATAACTTTACCAACACCTTTAATTTTTTAAGCTTGTTGTTGGCATTGCCAGTATTGTTTTACTGCTCACAAGAATTTTTTATTTCGGCCTATGCTTCAATCAAACAAAGGCATTTAAATATTGATGCGCCTATTGCTTTAGCTATATTAATTACTTTTTTAAGAAGTATTTATGAAATTACTTACGGCAGTAAAATAGGCTATTTCGATAGCATGTCTGGTATAGTTTTCTTTATGCTATTAGGTCGATATTTTCAAAATAAAACGTTTGATCATATCTCTTTTGAACGCGATTATAAATCATATTTCCCTCTTGGAGTATCGGTTATGGAAAAAACGCAAGGTGTAATTATCGAAAAAACTATTCCTGTATCTGCCATCAAAACTGGTATGCGCATTGTAATTCGTCAAAATGAATTAATCCCTGCCGATGGCATTTTATTTAATGGTGAGGCGCTTGTTGATTACAGTTTTGTTACGGGCGAAGCCGAACCTGTAAACAAAGTGCTGGGCGAGATTTTGTATGCGGGTGGTCGTCAAAAAGGCAGTCAAATTGAAATAGAAGTGGTAAAAGAAGTTTCTCAAAGCTATCTTACATCACTGTGGAATAAAGAAGAAAAAGCTGAAGAACTTGATCAGGAAACCGAAATGGTAACTAAAATTAATAAGTATTTTAGCTATGGCTTATTAACACTTGCAGGTATTGCATTTGCTTATTGGTGGCCTATTGACACACAAAAAGCCATCAATGCGGTAACAACCATTTTAATTGTTGCTTGCCCCTGTGCTTTGCTGTTAAGTGCCACATTTACCTTTGGCAATGTGCTGCAGATAATGGCAAAAAATAAAATGTACATCAAAAATGCAAAAGCCGTGGAGCGCTTTGCAAAGGCCGATACCATTGTGTTTGATAAAACAGGAACCATCACTAAAAACCATGAAGCTGGTATCGAATGGGTTGGTTATAACCTTAATCAAACAGATCAACAATTAATTGCCAGTCTTGCTAATGAATCAATTCATCCGTTGAGTAAAAGAATTGCTTCACATTTATCGCAAGCGCAAAAGTTAAAACCGATGAGTTTTAAAGAGCACACAGGTAAAGGAATAGAAGCAATCATTAATGGTGACGTAATTAAGTTAGGTTCATATGATTTTGTGGGTAGAAACACTTACAGCGCCAATAACAAAGGAAGTAAAGTATATGTTGGCATTAACAATGAAGTAAAAGGCTATTTTAGTTTTAAAAATGTATATCGCGATGGCGTATTAAATCTGTTTAATGCCTTACAAAGTAAAGGCTACGAGTTGCATTTATTAAGTGGTGACAACGAAGATGAAAAAAATTATTTAAGCCATTTTTTTACAGATGAAGCTACCTTAAATTTTAATCAAAGCCCACAACAAAAGCGCGATTACATTGAGAATTTAAGTAAAAAAGGCAAAAAAGTAATTATGGTGGGCGATGGTTTAAACGATGCGGGCGCACTAATGAAAAGCTATGCAGGTATTGCAGTTACTGATGATGTAAACTTCTTTACACCAGCCTGCAGTGCCATTTTAGAAGGCAATCAGCTTGCTTATCTTAAACAATATTTAGATTATGCCAAGGCTGGAGCATGGATTATTAAAGCCAGTTTTGCAATTTCCTTATTATACAATGTAGTAGGTTTATCTTATGCCTTAACAGGAACGCTACAACCAGTCATTGCCGCCATTTTAATGCCTGTAAGTACTATCAGTATTGTGTTGTTTACTACAGTAAGCACTAATATTGTGGCAAGAAGAAAATTTGGATTTTTTGTAAACTGAACAAATTATTGTTCGGCTGATTTGAAATTTTCTTTCCTTTGTTTGCTATAATTTCTTGTTTAAACTAACATAGCAGCTTGCAATTTCGTTATCAAAGTAATACTTCATTAAAATGAAAAAAATCATTTATCTATTTGGTTGCTTTGTGTGTCTATGTTTTGATGTTGTAAGTCAAAATCAATGTCTTGATGCAAGCTTTGGTAATGCAGGAATTCTTCAAGTTAATTTTGGAAACGATTCAGTTTTTCCTAAAAGTATTGCAATTCAACAGGATGGTAAAATTATTGTAGGTTCAGATATCATTAGCAGTTCAAATAGAGATTTTATGTTGTCACGATTTACCTCGGATGGTACAATTGATTCCAATTTTGGAGTAAATGGCCATTTAATTTTAGATTTCAATAATAACTCAGATGATTTTCTAAAAAAAATAATTGTACAAACTGATGGAAAAATACTCATTGGTGGCAATTCTAAATTGACAGGATTTCATAAATATTCTTTCATAAGACTTAATGTCGATGGTTCATTGGATTTTACATTCGGAATAAATGGAAAAATAAGTCATGAAATTAATGTAAATAGTCATCATTTTTTACAAGATATGGTTATTACCAACGCAGATAAAATTGCTATAGTTGGCCATACTTCAATATGTTGTTCTGATGAGCCTCAATTAAGTATTTATTGGAATAGCGATATTATTAACTATATTTTTTTTCTTAATACAAATGGTGATATGGATAGTACCTTTAGCAATTCTGGTACATTTCAACTTTTATCAAATAATTATGAAGTTATTAATAAAATTGCTTTAACACAAAATCAAGATGTCATATTTTCAGGCTATAGAAATGGGGTAACCTGGAAAAATATTTTTGTAGGTAAATTAAATCAAAATGGAAACATTGATTCAAGCTTTGGAAATAATGGTTTTACAGAAGTAAGTTCAGCTCCGATTATTATTGACAAACAACTTTTTGTAGATGAAAATGATAAAATATTTGTTCAAATTAATGCAGGAGATAATGGTGTGTATGCATTTAATCTTGCAAAGTTAAGTAATTCAGGGGCTGTCGAAATTAATTATATTAGCAATTACTTTTTTCAATTTGATAATATAAAAAAGAATTTTAAGACATTTTTGTCAAATGGATCGCTTATTAATCTCTCAGATAGTTACAATTACCACGATACTATTTATGCAGGTGACTTTAAATTATTTACTTTAAACAGTCAGGGAAATTTGGCAAGTAATGTGTGTGGACAGGGAGAAGTTATTGTTGACGTTGCTCCAGACGCAGAGGACCGGGCTGTAGATGCTTTAATGCAAGTGGATAACAAATTTGTACAATTGGGCTCTACAGGTATAAATTCAATTTCGCTAATTAGATACTTAAATACAGTTTTTGCCAATAATAAAGAATTCTTTGAAGATGAAAAGGTTCCAACAATTTATCCGAATCCTGTGGGCAACTCTTTTAAGATAAAAAGTGGTATGGGGCAAATTCAAATTTCTGATGTTACAGGAAGGGCAATTCAATCATTCTGCGTTAACCAGAACGAAGTCACTATAGATGTCAGTAATTATGCGAAAGGTGTTTATTTTGTTGCTATTATAGTTAAAAATCAACAACCGATTAGTTTGAAATTTATAAAGGAATAATAATACCTTCATTTTTTAATCACTATTTTGATTAGTAACCCATTTTTTTAACCTCCCTTTTTTTCACACCTTTGCAGCTCTTAATTCAGCAAGGTGAAACTTCAACAAAAAGTAAATGCATTATCGCAATTAGGCGATTATTTAAATGATTTTGTAAATGGCAAACAAAGCCTTAGTGGCAATGATTTGTTTCAAGAATTTTATGATAAAACAAGCCATGCTGTCGCTTACGCAGAAAGAAAAAATCTTTGGTTTACACAAAAAAATATATTGCATACACTTACCTATTGGGCAAATGAATTAAATCAAGAAAAATTAAATACATGGCTCGCCAATTATCAAATTTCAGAAAACACGGTTCCAAAAAAAGTTGGTGTTATTATGGCCGGAAACATTCCTATGGTGGGCTTTCACGATTTATTATGTGTGTTTTTAAGTGGGCATCAATTTAATGGAAAGCCAGCCAGCGATGATGCTATTTTAATTCCGCATGTAATTGAAATCCTTACTGCCATTGCACCAGAAGTTGCTGCTCAAATTTTATTTAGCGAACAGTTTTTAAAAAATATGGATGCTTATATTGGCACAGGAAGTAATAATTCTGCCCGTTATTTCGAATATTACTTTCGCGATAAGCCACACATCATTAGAAGCAACAGAAATGGAGTAGCTGTTTTAACAGGCAATGAAACACCTGCAGATTTTGAAAAATTAGGCGAAGATATTTTCAGGTATTTTGGCCTAGGTTGTAGAAATGTTTCAAAATTGTATGTGCCCCAAGGCTATAATTTCAACGCTTTTTTTGAAGGCATTTATCCTTTTTTTGAAATGGTAAATCATAATAAATACGGCAACAATTACGAGTACAACCGAACGGTTTATTTAATGGGCAACGAAAAATTATTGGATAATAATTTCTTAATTTTAAAAGAAGATAAAAGTCTGAGTTCGCCCATCGCAGTGTTGTTTTATGAGTATTATCAGGATAATGAAAGTGTAAACAATCACTTGAAAGAAAATGCGCAACAATTACAATGTATCATTACAAATGATGAAAAAATAATTAATGCCATTCCTTTTGGAAATAGCCAACAGCCTGCCTTACATGAGTATGCCGATGGTTTTGACACCATGCGTTTTTTACTTGAGTTAAATTAAAATTTGATGAATAAAAAGGAGCGCTACAGCCACATTTTAAACTACTTCGAACACCATCATCCCGAAGCCGAAACCGAATTGACCTACAACAATTCATTTGAATTATTAGTGGCGGTAATTCTGTCTGCGCAGTGCACCGATAAACGTGTAAACATGGTAACACCTGTGTTGTTCAAACATTTTCCTGATGCCGAAACCATGGCTGCTGCAAGTGTCGATGAAATATTTTCTTATATCAGAAGTATATCGTATCCCAACAACAAAGCCAAACATTTAAAAGGTATGGCGCAGTTATTAGTAGAGAAGTTTAACTGCGAAGTGCCCGCCACTGTTGAAGAATTACAAACATTACCTGGCGTGGGGCGTAAAACTGCAAACGTAATTACTTCGGTGGTATTCAATCAACCGAGTATGGCGGTTGACACACATGTATTCAGAGTTTCAGCGCGTTTAGGCTTAACCACCAACGCCAAAAACCCTTTGCAAACCGAACAGCAATTGATGAAATTTATTCCTACACATCAGGTGGCCATTGCCCATCATTGGCTTATTTTACACGGTCGTTATGTATGTTTAGCGCGCACCCCAAAATGCGAAATTTGTCCGCTCACCAGCTGGTGTAAATATTACAGTAAATTAAAATAATAGTTTACGTTTATCCTTTATCTGCCGAAGTTTCGGCACCAGTAATAATTTATTCTTTCAATTTACCTTAAATTTTCAAGTTGAAACGTGTCGGTAAAACGCAGCAATAGCAGTCATTGCAGAGCATGGAATATAAAACTAATACATTTAGTAGAATATTTCGCAAATGCGAACAATGATCTGCGGTGGCATCTAGGCGAGTTGATGCTTTGATGCCAATTGCCTTGTTTTATCGATTCCACGATTTTTTTACTCACAAGTGTTTGTTTTTAAAGGTATTCATGGGCTCGCTTTGCTCGGCTGCTTACTTTTTTTTCGTAAAAAAGTAAGTTTTGCAAGCAATAAAGCTTTTTAGAACCTCCTAATTTAATAGCAAAATGAGCTGGAAACTAATCTCATTTAGAACGTATGAGAGGCCAATGATTTCAATAAGGCAGTTTTTAAGGCACAAAAGAGGATAATATTTTCTTCAATTTCTTTGTTCTACAATATCCTTTCGACAAGGTTGTAAGCCAAATGATGATCATAAAACAATATAAACCTACGCTAGCATGCTGATTAATAAAGCGTAAGCAAAATTTATCACAATAATTACAACTTTTTCTTTGATTGTTTTGGAATGGTGTTAATTTTGCATCCAAATATTATTTAGAATGAATTTAATTAATGTTATTGTTGCCAACGGAAATTATCTTGCAGGTGCTGCCCTTACTAATTTAGTAGAGCAGTTGCCCGAATTTAATTTAGTGGCCTGGGTAGAAAATCAAGAATTGCTTTTCGATAAGCTAAAGTTAAATCAGGTTGATCTTTTAGTAATAGACTTTACTTCCGAAGGATTTGAGTGCAGCAGCATTCAATGGGCCAAAAGAAATTTTCAAAAAATAGAGGTGTTGGCCATTACTGCCATGCCACAAAAAGAAGTTATTTTAAGTTCATTTAAAGCTGGAGCGCACAGTTACATCTTAAACGATTGCGGAAAAGACGAAATAATTGAAGCGCTAATAAAAACTGCCGCTGGAAAAGATTTTTTATGCGGCAAAGTGATGCATCAATTGCAAATTGGTGAATGTAGCAATATAACACCCGCAAATGAAATTGGCTGCGAAGGAATTTCATTAACCGAAAGGGAGCTCGATATTGTAAAATTAATTGCCGAAGGCAACTCCAACAAACAAATTGCCGATATTTTATGCTTAAGCACACACACTATTAATACACATCGTAAAAATATGATGAGCAAACTGGGAGTAAATAACACCGCTGGTTTAGTGATGTATGCCGTTAAAGAAAACCTATTAGGTCCTAATAAATTTCTATTTTCAAGCTTAAATTAATCAAAAAAGCCAAAAAAGTACATTACTGCTGCTTGCTCTTTTTTAACGCCCTGCGCTGAACCAACAATACTGCCACTTTTGCGCACATCACCGTTGCTTTCTATTTTACCTACAATACTTCCGTTGAGGCGCACATCACCATTAGATTCAACCTTACCTACAATAGAACCGTTTTTACGGATATCACCATTGCTCTCTATTTTGCCTTTTATACTTCCGTTAACGCGAATATCACCATTCGATTCAAATTTTCCTTTAATGCTTCCACTGAGGCGCACATCGCCATTAGATTCTACTTTTCCATAAATAGAGCCATTTTTACGCAAATCTTGAGCGTTGGCAAATACAAAAACAGATAAAGTTAGAAGTGTTGTAAAAATGATTTTTTTCATAAAAATTTATTTAAAGTTAAAACCTTACGCCAACAGTGCCCACAATAGTTCCACTCGTTAACTTGTTGTTAGATGGTGTTGGATTAAAAGAACTGTTGTAAAGATAGTATTTTTCATTGTGCATACTTCGCATGTAAGAAATGTCGGCAAAAAAACCATCCTGACGGTAGCCAAAGCCTCCAGTAAAAAATTGTTGGTCGCTCATTAACGACTTATCTTTAAACGGACTGGCATATAAAGCATAACCAAACCTAATGCTGAAAGGCTCAAGTTTAATTTCAGAGCCCACTCTTATATTACCTACAGCCTGGTATTTATCTCTAATGGTATTGTTTTGTTCCATAAAACTGTAACCTACAGCTCTCAAGCGCGCTTCACGGTAATCAACATATTCATAATCTGCGCTTATTAAACCATACTTTCCAAATATAAATGCCAGCGACCCTACAGCACGAAAAGGACTGTTAAATCGATAATCGTAATTTCCTTTATCACCACCGCCGTTGGCATCAGTTCCTGCATTAATAGTAGTACCATCGTTAAATGAAGTAGTCATACCAGTACTAAAGTTATCGTGCATATTAAAAAATGTTGGCGAATAAAATGCTCCACCAATTCTTACAAATTTAATAGGCATGTAAATTACACCTAATTTTATGTTCATCCCGTTTCCATCGGTATTTAAGTAGTTATTCACCGAAAAACCTTTAATGTCGAAAGTGTCGCTAACAGGGCTTTCGCTGTAATTACTTTCTTCCCAATAGCGTATTTTTTGAAAACCTAAAGTGGCGCCTAAAAACAATTTATTATCGTAGTTGCCACCCATCGAAATCACAGTTTCACCCATTCCTCCTCTTCTTTCTATTGTTTTTCTTTGCGTTTTATTGATATTAGATGGCATTGAACTAAAGTAGGCTCCATTTAAGGTATCAATAAGATAGGTATTCCATGCCAAATCTGTTCCAAAAGCAGGTAAATTTGAAGGATCTGCACCTTGTGCTTCAGATAAATAAACATCGGTTAGGCTACTAGTTCCGTTATTCCCTTGAATGATTGTTCTGTTATTAAAATTAGCTAAACGATTGTACCCAAATCCGAATCCAAATCCTTTCCATTTGTTATTTTGCGATTCTTTTTGGCCGGCAAGCACCATCCCAAAGTTTGAAACGTTAAACTGATACCTATCGTCTTTATAACTCTCGCCAAAATAATTAGATTGCGTTGCTGCAACGCCAACCGCTGGACTAAAGGTAAACTCTGATTTTCTGTATAAACCTATTCCAGCAGGATTAATGCTTAGTGATGAAAAATCGGAGCCTAAAGCCCCAAAAGCACCACCCATGGCAATGCTTCTTGCTGTACCACCAAATTTTGTATTTGAATAGCGCAGAGCGTCATCCTCATTTTGAGCAAATAAATTAACCGAAAACCCTAAAAACAGTGTTGTAAGAGCATAACTCACACTTATGAATGTTTTCATTTTACCTTTTATTAAATTATTTAATGTAAATATCTTTGTAATTATTTTCTACCTCCACCGCTGCTTCTGCTGCTACCACCACTGCTTCTGCCACCACCTGTTGAACTACCTCCAGAACTTCTGCCTCCACCACTTGGTGCACTATAAGAAGGACTCGAATTTGAAGGTCTAGAATAATTATTGCCCGAACCACCTCTTGAAGGAGCTGCATCATTTCTTTGTATGCCAGAACCACCGCTATTTCTATTTGGAACAACTGTACCTCCATCATTTTTAGATGGTGCGCTTGGCCTTGATTCGTAGTTTGGGCGCGATTGATTGTTGTTATTGTCTATTTTAGGATTTGAAGGTCTGCTTTCATAATTAGGCCTATTGTTAGAAGGCGCAGGATTTGAATTTGGTCTAGAATCAAAATTATTATTGTTTGAAGGCCTGGTTTCATAATTGTTTTCAGGACGTGTGTTATAATTATTTGAAGGACTATTGTTGTTAGGAACAGATGGTCTGCTATCGTAGTTATTACCAGGATTGTTTTTACTTGGAGCAGACGGACGAGTTTCGTAATTATTTGCCGGAACATTATTACTTGGTGTTGCAGGTCTGCTATCGTAGTTGTTACTTGGGTTATTCTTACTTGGAGCAGACGGACGAGTTTCGTAATTATTTGCTGGAACATTATTATTTGGTGCTGCAGGTCTGCTGTCGTAATTGTTACTTGGGTTATTCTTACTTGGCGTTGTAGGTCTACTTTCAGTTGCATTGGAAGGTCTCGTATCAAAGTTGTTCGAAGGACGGCTTTCCGATACATTACCTGGCTTAGTGTCATAATTTCCAGAAGGACGATTTGTTTCACCAGTTGGTTTTGCAACATTACTATTAGGTCGAACGTCATAGTTAGTATTTACACCATTATCTTTAACGCTAGTGTTGTTCGGACGACTATCAAAAGTAGGCTTGCTATTATTTTCTGTTGGTCTAGTAACAATATTTTTATCGATGCTCGGTCTGGCCACATTAGAATTTATATCTTTTGATGGCACTATTCTGTCGATTCCTCTTGAATGATCAATTCCATTGGCTTCTTCATAGCTTTGAGAAAGCGATTTGCCTCTATAGCCTCTGCCAGTTGTTCCACTTGCACTGGCAGTTGTTCTTGGTCCATAATAGTAGGTGTTTCTATCAAAACCATTATAGTAATTGCTATTATTTACACCCGCATAATAACCATCATAAAAACCATTATTATATCCATTCATATAACCATTGTTGTATCCCCAACCGTTACCCCAACTGTTACCCCAGCCATTATTCCATCCGTTACCCCAACCATAACATCCGCCAAAAGCTGGATTACCCCATCCGTAAGAAAACACAGGAGTAGCACCCCATCCCCAAACAGGACGATTGTAACCCCATCCCCAACCATAATTGTTGTTCCATCCATTACCCCATACTGGCGAATAAACTACAGAAGTAGTATACCCTGGGCCCCACCAATTATATCCCATATAAATACTTGTACCGTAGCTATAAGGATTATAGTTGTAGTAATAAGTATTGGTATAAAAAGGATCGTAGTAGTTCCAATAATTGTTTACAGAATGAAATCTTCTAATTCTTGAAGCGTAGGCATAATCATAATAGTCATCATAGTCAAAACCATTATCAGTATAGTTGTTGGTGATATAGGTATCGCCTCCACCTGATTGTTGTGACGAATTGTTTGATTGATTTGGACTTACATAATCGTAATTTCCACCACTGTTAGAATTGTTGTTGTTATTTCCAGATGGTGTATAGTCGCTGCTACCTTGGGTTGAACTGTTGTTGGCAGGTGAACTATTTGAACTACTATTGTTATTGGCCGGAGGGTTGTTGGCGTTAAAGTAAACGTCATCATCATTACTTCGGGTGGTTTGTTTAGCAGTATTGCAACTGGCCAATGCTAAACTGCTTAAAGCTATAAGTGAGAATATTGTTTTCATGTCTTTTATATTTATTTGGTTAGACAATTCTATTCGGTAAAAGTTTAATCTTATTTTTGAGCCCTTAAATAGAGAACGTTTATAAATTTACAAATACTATACCAAAAAAAATATGGCTAAGGATTTTACAACAATGGAAGATAATTATTCGCAATGGTACAACGATCTGGTGATTAAAGCAGACCTTGCCGAAAACAGTGCTGTGAGAGGCTGTATGGTAATTAAACCGCATGGCTATGCTATCTGGGAAATGATGCAACAGGCACTCGATAAAAAGTTTAAACAAACAGGCCATGTAAATGCTTATTTTCCTCTTTTTATACCTAAATCGTTTTTCAGTAAAGAAGCTTCACACGTTGATGGTTTTGCCAAAGAATGTGCCGTGGTTACCCACTATCGCTTAAAAAACTCGCCAGACGGCAAGGGAATTGTGGTAGATGAAGACGCTAAGCTAGAGGAAGAATTAATTGTAAGACCTACCTCAGAAACCATTATATGGCACACTTACAAAGGCTGGATACAATCTTACCGCGATTTGCCATTATTAATTAATCAGTGGGCCAATGTAGTGCGTTGGGAAATGCGTACACGTTTGTTTTTAAGAACAGCAGAGTTTTTATGGCAAGAAGGCCATACTGCGCATGCTACAGCCGAAGAAGCCATAGAAGAAACAGAAAAGATGTTAGATGTTTATGCAGATTTTGCCGAAAACTTTATGGCAATGCCTGTCATTAGAGGTAAAAAGACTGCCAATGAGAGATTTGCTGGTGCGCTTGATACCTATTGTATTGAAGCGTTAATGCAAGATGGCAAAGCACTTCAAGCAGGCACTTCCCACTTTTTAGGTCAAAACTTTGCCAAAGCTTTTGATGTTAAATTTACAAACAAAGAAGGCAAGTTAGACTATGTTTGGGCTACTTCGTGGGGCGTTTCAACACGTTTAATGGGTGCTCTAATAATGTCGCATTCTGATAACCAAGGGTTGGTATTACCTCCAAAACTTGCCCCAATTCAAGTAGTAATTGTGCCAATTTATAAAGATGATGAGCAATTACAAAAAATTAATGCCTTTGCCAATCAACTTAAAAAAGAGCTTGAAGACAAAGACATAAGAGTAAAATATGACAACAGAGATAACCAACGTCCGGGGTGGAAATTTGCTGATTACGAATTTAAAGGGGTTCCTTTAAGAATTGCAATTGGCGGAAGAGACATGGAAAATGCCACAGTTGAGTTGGCTCGAAGAGATACTAAAGAAAAACAAACTGTTCCTCAAGCCGGACTAAGTTTAGTGATTTCGAACTTACTTACCGAAATTCAAGATAGTTTATTTCAAAAAGCACTTACATTTAGAGATAGCATGATTCATAAAGTAGATCATTATGAACAGTTTAAAGATGTTTTAGAAAATAAAGGTGGATTTATTTCGGCCCATTGGGATGGAACACCAGAAACCGAAGAGTTAATCAAACAAGAAACTAAAGCAACAATTAGGTGTATTCCATTAAACAATACATTAGAAGAGGGTATTTGTATATATTCGGGAAAACCTTCAACACAAAGGGTTTTATTTGCCAAAGCCTACTAATATTTAATAACAATGGAAGAAAATTTGCACAATCAAATCATAAAGATTATTAAAGAGAAATCGAGCGTTAAGCAAGATATTTTTTTAGCCACAAAAGAGGCCTTTAGTTTGTTAAAAGAAACGGTGAAAGCCCAAGTAGTGCAATTAACAAATGAAGTTACACTTATCGACAACAGAGTAACAATTGAATTTAAAGATAGAGGTGAGTTTATGTTTGAAATAAAAGTAGCAGGCGATTTGCTAATTTTTAGAATGCATACAAATATTTTCGAATTCGATAGTAGTCATTACATCAAAAAATCGCCTTATGTGCAAAAAGATGAAATGCGTTCGTTTTGTGGATTAATAAGTGTTTACAATTTTTTAGCGGATAGTTTTAAATATTATCGCTTAAATGATGTGGGTTACTTAATGGGGCGGCTTTTTATAAATAAAGAATCGAATTACTTTGTGGAGGGTAAAAACAGGAAGATAACCATAGGGCACAATGATTTTGGAAATGAAAAATTTACTTCCGAAAAGGCACTCAATTTGCTAGAAACCATAATACTAGCAAGCTTAGAGTTTGATTTATATACGCCACCATTTGAAACGCAGAAAGAAATTACGGTGTCTGAAATCAACGAATCGAACAATAATATTAGCCTACAAACAGGCAAAAGGCTTGGTTTTAAGTTTCAGTTTGAAGATGATAAAGGAATAAAATAGTAATAAATGTTGAAATTATTTTTGTAGTTCAAAAATATATTATACATTTGCGCTCCGTTTCAAAAAATGAGGCCCGTTCGTCTAGGGGTTAGGACGCCAGGTTTTCATCCTGGAAACAGGGGTTCGATTCCCCTACGGGCTACAAAATAACGGGAGTAAAAGAAGAAAGAATTAATTATTATTAAAACTAAACAAAATGGCTAATCATAAGTCAGCAATTAAAAGAATCAGATCAAACGATGCAAAACGTGTTGATAACCGTTATTACGCAAAAACTACGCGTAATGCAATTAAAGCAATTCGTACAGCAGCCGATAAAAAAGAAGCTGAATCTAAGTTATCTGATGTAATTTCTATGATTGATAAATTAGCTAAGAAAAACGTAATTCATAAAAACAAAGCTGGTAACTTAAAATCTAAGTTAACCAAGCATGTTACTGCTTTAGCAAAATAACTATAATACTGATAAACAAAAAAGCCTCTGAATTTCAGGGG
Organism: uncultured Bacteroidota bacterium; assembly: GCA_903831265.1. Classification (GTDB taxonomy): domain Bacteria; phylum Bacteroidota; class Bacteroidia; order UBA4408; family UBA4408; genus CAIKXD01. The sequence goes on along the minus strand of CAIKXD010000364.1, from coordinate 379 downwards.
CTTTTTTGTTTGGGTAAATTCCTATTTATTATGCAAACGCTGCATTATAAAACTACTCCCCTTTCCTTCCATCACTCAAGCAATCACACGTATTTTTAAATTAATACCAATTGCATTTATTTTTTAGTCCAACTCCGCCTTCGCTCGCGTCCCGCCATTCGCGTCAAGTTAAGTTATCTTCTACTGTCATAATTTGTTTTATATTAACTCTATCATTCCTTGTTTCGTAACAACAGTATTTAATTAGGGTTCACTCAAACGTCTTTGATGGTTGATAAATATTGAGAAAGCGAATGAAAATATAAGATTAAATGCAAGACATTTGTGTTGAAAGTCATAAAACCCTTGCAGATGATAGTTTCCAAAAGTCACAATCAGT
>CAIKXD010000363.1 GCA_903831265.1 uncultured Bacteroidota bacterium | reverse complement strand
GACTTGCACGTTTTTTTCAAGTGTTTATTAAAAACAATTTATTTCTTCTTGTTCACTTTAAATCCTTTGTCAATCATTAAAGCGTCAATACTTGGCTCATGACCTCTAAAGTTTTTATAGGCAGTTGCTTCATCTATTGTTCCACCAACACTAAAAATATTATCGTACAAACGTTTAGCAACCTCTTTATCGTAGGCACCTTTACCTTCTGTAAATGCAGCAAAAGCATCGGCACTTAACACATCGCTCCAGCAATAGCTGTAGTAACCTGCTGAATATCCATCACTACTAAAAATATGTCCAAAAGCAGGCATACGATGTCTCATTACCATTTCTTTAGGCATTTTAAGTGCTGCTAATGTTTCCTTTTCAAATGATTTTGCGTCTATTTTTTTATCGCCAGCCAAATGCAACTTCATATCAACCAAGGCACTTGAAAGCGCTTCAACAGTGCTAAAACCAGTATTAAATTTTGAAGCATTGTTAATTTTGTTGATCAACTCTTGAGGAATAGCTTTACCTGTTTTGTAATGCAAAGCAAACTTATTAAGTACTTCAGGTGTCGACAACCATCTTTCCATCACTTGAGAAGGAAACTCCACGTAATCAGTTACAGTGTTTGTACCAGATAAAATAGGATATGTAACATTTGAATTTAAACCATGAAGTGCATGTCCAAATTCATGAAACATGGTGCTTGCATCATCCCAAGAAATAAGCACAGGTTCGCCATCTTTACCTTTAATAAAATTGCAATTATTAGAAACAATTGTGGTAATATCACCATTTAGTTTTTCTTGTTCTCTGTAAGCTGTCATCCAAGCACCAGAGCGTTTTCCATCACGTGCATAAGGATCAAAATACCACAATCCAATTTGTTTGTTTGTTGTTTTATTTAATACTTTATATACGCGAACATCAGCATGAAAAACGGGTACATCACTTATTTGATCAAATTTTAAATCAAACAATTCGCCAGCAACATAGAAAATAGCTTCTCTCATTTTTTCTAATTGCAAATATTGTTTTACTTCATTTTCATCAATATCATATTTAGCCTTTCTTACTTTCTCAGCATAGAAGCGATAATCCCAAGGTTCGATGGTAATTTTTGCACCTTCTTTATCAGCCAATGCTTGCATATCTTTTACTTCTTCGTGCACTCTTTCAACGGCAGGCGCCCAAACTGCTTCTAACAATTTCATAGCATTTTCAGGGGTTTTAGCCATTTTGTCAGATAAACGCCAATGGGCATGCGTTGGATATCCTAATAATTTAGCACGTTCGGCTCTTAATTGTAAAATTTCTGGAATAATGGCATTGTTATCATTTGCATCGCCATTGTCGCCTCTACTAATAAACATCTTGAATGCTTTTTCACGCAGTGGTCTGTTTGTTGCACCTGTTAAAAATGGTTCAATTGATGAACGTGTGTTGGAAATAATCCAACTGCCTTTTTTACCTTTCTTTTCAGCTGCATCTGCCATTGAAGATTTAAAATCTTCGGGCAAACCATCTAATTCTTTTACATCAGTTATTTCAATAAATTTATCACCTTCATCGGCCAATTGGTGTTGGTTAAACTTGGTAAATAAGCTTGCGAGTTTTTGATTTATTTCAGCCACTCTTGCTTTTGATTTTTCATCTAACTTTGCACCTGCTAATACAAAATTGGTGTAATATTTATAACATAAACGTTGTTGTTCTGGCGTTAGTTTTTCTTTCTCAGGAGAATTATAAACAGTTTCTATACGCTTAAAAAGCGCAGTGTTTTGGCTAATAGAATCTGCAAATCCAGCAATGCGTGGTTCTAAAATCTCTTGAATTGAATCAAGGGCTGTTGATCCCATGCTTGATTGCCATACATAGTAAACTGCTTCCACTCTTTTTTTAGTAATACCGGTTTTTTCCATAGCCTCAATGGTATTTGCAAAAGTAGGTGCTTCTTTATTGGAAGTAATTAAATTAATTTCTGCTCTTTGCTCAGCAATAGCTAATTCTTCGGCAGGAATAAAATCTTCAATTTTAACTTTGTCAAATGGAGGAATTCCATTGTAACGGTCTTCCCATTTTTGAACTAAAGGGTTGACAGCGCTGCCTTCGTTTGTTGTTGTTTTTTCTTCTTTTTTAGAATTGCATGCTACAGCAAATAGGCTCATAGCAATTAAACCCAATTGAATGGGTTTTGAAAATAGTGTTGTTTTTTGCATTGTTTTTTTACTGATTTAGTTTGCGAAATTAGTTAAAATGTTGACTTGTTTTTTAAACTCCAATCCTGCAATTGAAATAAATTGAGAATATTTCTCCGAAATTTGGTTCGTTAACGATTTAAATTGAGGGCAAAAGCCGAATTATACCGAAAGAAAATAGCATTAGAAAAAGCCTTACTATTTTCTATTGCTCAAAATAAATTGCATTTGAATAATAGTTTATAAGAGGAGGTTACAGCAATGATTTAGAATGCTCCTTTTTTAGTATTTATAATTAAGCAACCCAATAAATTAGCACCATAGCAAGCCCCCATTTTTTAAATAATATCCAACTTATTCATTAAAAAAGTAGCGCTTTTATTTTTACAAATTCCATCGCGTAGCTTGTAATCAAACACCAATTCATTATTTATTATTTCTACTTCAAAACAATGATTAGATAAATTTTTAGGATACACTAAGGTAATATTACAAACTTCCAAATCATGCGTAGCAATTGCACCAATTACATTTTTTTGCACCAATTTTTCTATCACTTTTACAGTACCTAATCGCTTGTCATCCGAGTTTGTTCCCTTTAAAATTTCATCAAGCAACACAAAACAAATTTGATGCTCCAACTCATCCATAATTTGTTTCAACCTTTTAACTTCAGCAAAAAAGTAAGACTCACTATCTGTTAACGAATCGCTCATGCGCATAGAAACTACTACCGGAAGTGGGTGTATTTGAGCATTACTTGCACATATTGGCGCTCCTGCATTTCCAAGAATCATATTGATTCCAAGTGTGCGCAAAAAAGTACTTTTTCCCGACATATTAGATCCTGTTAAAATCATAAAATTACCAGCATTAAAACTTACATCATTGCAAATCCTTTTATTTGCATTAATTAAAGGATGACCGCAATTTTTTATTTCAATTTTATATTCCTTATTAATTGTAGGAAACACAAATTCTTTATTATTAAAACTAAAATTTGCTAAACAATTTAATGCCTCTAACTCTCCCAAAGTATTTAGATACTTTTCAAAAAAAGGCGCGTAGCTTTTTTTCCAATTTAATAAACTGTAATAAACGCCTATGTGAT
>CAIKXD010000362.1 GCA_903831265.1 uncultured Bacteroidota bacterium | reverse complement strand
CCCATTAGCTAATTCGCTAATCGATTCATCAGCTAATTAAACATTGCCACAGATTCACAGATTTTTAAACGCAAAGAGCACAAAGCAGGCGCAGAGTGCGCAGAAAGATCAATCTACTCACAATTGCACATTTTCAAATTAAAAATGGCACATTGATAAATTTTACCCATTAGCTAATCCGCTAATCATTAATCAGCTAATTAAACATTGCCACAGATTCACAGATTTTTAAACGCAAAGAGCACAAAGCAGGCGCAGAGTGCGCAGAAAGATCAATCTACTCGCAGTTGCACATTTTCAAATTAAAAATGGCACATTGATAAATTTTACCCATTAGCTAATTCGCTAATCGATTCATCAGCTAATTAAACATTGCCACAGATTCACAGATTTTTAAACGCAAAGAGCGCAAAGCAGGCGCAGAGTGCACAGAAAAATCAATCTACTCGCAATTTCTCATTTTCAAAGTAAAAATGGCACATTGATAAATTTTTCCCATTAGCTAATCAGCTCATTCGCTAATTAGCTAATCAAATTGCAACCATTTAAAAAGGCTAGTTCTTAATATACCTCACTGTTTCCAACTTTCCATCATGCTGCATTTTTAACAAATACAAACCATTTGCAAATTCCCTTAAATCAATCACTTCATTTTTGTCTGTCAATACTATTGATTTTACAACCATTCCAGACACATTATAAACTTCACAAATTAGTGTATTAACTTTCCCATCAACAACAATATTAAGCAACCCATTTCCAGGATTAGGATAAGCCTTCAAACTTGTATTTGCAATTTCATCAACACCAATACAAACATCCACCATGATGGTATCATAAGCAAAGGCACTACATGCATTAGCATCAACAAAAGAATACTGGATAATATGATTTCCAACACCAGCTAAGCTTGGATTAAATATTCCTCCACCAACGCTACTTCCTGCATACACACCGCCTGCTGGCGTTCCTCCAACCAAAGTCACAGCTGTTTCACTAGAACATTGTATGGCAATAGGTGTTAAATCTAATATTACATTTGGTACAGCATTAATAGTTACAGCAAGGGTTTGTGGCACTGAGTTGCCGCAGCCATTCACAGCCGAAACTTGTATTGTTCCCGTACCTGCTGAAGTTGTAACATCTATACTATTTGTAGTACTTGTTCCTGTCCAACCAATTGGCAAATTCCATTCATAAGATGCTGCGCCTGCCATTAAAGGAACCGTATACGTTGTTGTGCCAGCACATAGTGCTGTGCTTCCAATAATAGGATCTAAGGTTGGAGGTACGTTTGTTACAAATATATTTAATGTTTGAAAAGCCGAAGTTCCACATCCATTTGTTGCACTCACTGAAATAACGCCACCTAAGGTATTGGTTGTAATGCTGATTAAGTCACTAGTGCTTGTGCCTGTCCATCCATTTGGAATTGTCCATTGATAGGTGTTTGCGTTTGGATCTGGATTTACACTATATGTTTCTGTAGCATTTTCACAAATGGTTGTTGAACCGTTAATAATAGATGGTATTGCTGGTGCATTGTTGGTTGTAACCGTTAGTGTTTGAGGTATAGATGAACCACAAGTATTATTTGCGGTAACACTTATATTGCCACTGGTACTTCCTGCCAAAGCATTAATTGAATTACTATTTGATGTGCCAGTCCAATCACTCGGCAATGTCCATGTATAACTGCTGGCAGTTGACACAGAAGCAATACTGTAGTTGTTATTACTTCCACCGCACAATGTTGTATTTCCCGAAATTTGACTTGGCTGAGTAGGTACAGTTGATACATTAATATTTAATGTAAGCGTATTTGAGATCCCACATCCATTTTCAACTGCAATTGTAACACTGCCAGAAGTGCTTCCAACATTCATATTTACACTATTGGAGTTGCTTGTGTAGGACCAATCATTTGGAGCATTCCAAATATAATTGGAGGCTCCACTTATAGGTGAAATACTATAATTTGATACACTTCCTTCACAAACAGTATTATTACCTGTAATGCTGCCAGTAAGTACTGGCGTATTTTGAACTGCTACTGATAATGTTTGTGGTAATGAAGTTCCACAAGCAAAGCTAGCTGTAACTGCAATGTTACCGCCAACACTGCCAGCTGTAATATTAATACTATTATTATTACTAGTGCCCGTCCAACCATTTGGCAATGTCCAGTTGTAGCCTGTTGCGCCAGCAATTTGATTCACAGTATAAGTTTGATTAGCACCGGCACAAATGGTTGTTAATCCAGCAATTGGACCTGGTGCACTTGGAACATTATTTATTGTAATTGAAATGGTTTGAGGGTTAGAATTGCCACAACTGCTGTTAGCTGATACTGTAATGTTTCCACCATTTACTCCTGATGTAACATTGATAGAATTGGTAGTTGAACTTCCTGTCCAACCATTAGGTAAAGTCCATGTGTAGCTTGTTGCTCCAACAATTGGGTTTACACTATAAGTTTGCAAACTTGAGGCGCAAATGGTGGTGTTTCCAAGAATTGATGTTGGTGTAATAGGGGTGCTGTTTACATTTACTGATAAAGTTTGAACGCCACCATTACCACAGGTATTTACACCATTTACCGAAATATTTCCTCCGTTTGGTCCAACAGTTACACTAATCGTATTTGTTGTTGAAGAGCCTGTCCAGCCATTAGGTAAAGTCCATTGATAAGATGTAGCGCCAACTATACTTGGAACGCTATAACTAACAATTTGTCCAGCGCATTGATTTGCACTTCCTACAATGGCACCTGGCGCAGATGGTAATGCATTTACTGTGATAACTGTATTAGCTGATGTTGCAGTTGGCTGCGTTGCACAGCCTGAATTAGCTGTAATTTCTACAGTAATAATATCTCCATTATTTAAACCTGCATTTGAATAGGTTAATCCTCCAGATCCAACATTGGCACCATTTAATTTCCATTGATAAACTGGATTTACGCCACCATTTACTGGGATGGCTGTAAATGTTACATTAACACCTTGGCAAATGGCTGTTGCTGGTGTGGTTTGAATTGAAACGCTTGGATTAGCAATAGGGCTCACCGACATAGTTATACTATTCGATGTAGCCGGACTACCTGCCACACATGGCAAATTAGAGGTCATTACGCAAGTAACAATATCATTGCTATTTAAAGTTGTTGATGTGTAAGTGGTACTATTAGTTCCTACAGTAATTCCATTCACTTTCCAAACATACACAGGCGTAGTTCCGCCATTTTGTGGAGTGGCTGTAAATGTTACCGATGTACCAGCACAAATGCTTCCTGTTGGTATAGATGTAATAGCTACTGAAGCTGTAGTTCCTCCTGTGGTAACCTGAACAACAACCGTATCGGAAAGCACACAACTTCCGTTCGTAGATTGGACGATATAAGTAGTGTTTGAAGAAGGTGTAGCTATTGGATTTGCAATATTCGGATTATTCAATCCCGCGGTTGGTGACCAACTATAATTGCTGCCGCCAGTTGCATTTAATTGCACAGGAATGCTTGTACATACGCTTGTAAATGCCGGTGTAGCCACTAAATTACCATTTAAAATAGTAAAATAAGCATCACTTAAGTCAAAAACAGTAGTTGGATTGGTAGCGGACTGCACTCTTAATAACACAGTACTTGAATTGATGGTATTTGGTACAATCCAGTTGTAGCTGTTTCCTGTTGTCGCGTAATTGGTCACAATGTTTGTCCATGATGCACCTGCATTAAGCGAATACGCAATATTATAGGTGCTAATGGCACTTGTTTGATTCCATGTGATTGTTTTTGTTTGGCAACCATAGAGTGTATCTGCAATTCCATTAGGACTTGTTAAAGTTATTGATGCTGCAGTTGGGCTGATGATAAAAGCAATATCACTTGTATCGGCCTTGCAAAAATTAATATTATCTCTTACTAAAATTCTGCAATTGTTTGATGCTGCAGCAGGCACTAACCAAGGATAAGTATTATTTGAAGTATTATAACCTGTAACAATATTTGTAAAACTTGTACCTCCATTAACTGAATAAAAAATGTCATACAAGTTAGAAATACCATCGCTCGACCATTGAATATTGTATGTAGTGCCAATTTGCATAATACCGCCAAAATTAGGTTGTATGATAGTTACAGGTTTTGTGATCGTAAAAACATTGTCACTCGCATCGCTAAAAGAAGTAGAAGATGGTGTAACTCTAACCAAAGCTTGTGTTGTAGGTGTATTTGGAATACTCCAATTATATGTTGCTGGATTACTGCTTGTGCTCCAAGAATTGGTAATGGTGGTCCATGTTGTACCATTATTTAATGAATATTCTATAACATAATTTGTCCATGCTGGTGACCTATCAAAAGTAATTGACGTAACTGTACAACCTCCCCAAATGGTTACACCATTATTTCCATTTGGTGTGATGATAGTTACTGCAGGTTTAATGGTAAAATTGGCATTGCTTACATCAAACACATTTAAATCGGCTGTGTTGCTCACTCTAATTAAACAGTTAGTAGATGAGACGTTTGGCACAGTCCAGTTTTGTGATCCATCATTGGTAGTGCTGGTTGTAATATTTACCCAAGTAACTCCATTATCAATAGAGTAATCTAATCTAACTGTAGAAAAATAAGTAGCAGCATTCCATGTAATTGCATTTACTGTTCCTGCATAATAAGATTCGCCACCATTTGGAGTTAATACAATTGGAGTAGCAGGAGAAATTGTAAACACCGCATTGCTCACATCAAACTTACAGATATTTACAAAATCGATTACTTTAATTAAACAGTTAGTGCTAGGAGAGTTAGGCACATTCCAGTTGTAAGAGTTTCCGGTAACATTGCTTGCAATAGTAGTCCAATTTGTTCCATTATTTAAAGAGTATTGCAAGATATACTGTCCCGAAGCCGATGGTAAATTAGTCCAAGTAATAGCTTGAGTAGATAAACCTTGCCATACTTGTCCACCATTTGGAGAAGTTACGGTAATATCATTACTAGGATTGATATTAAACACCGCATTACTCACATCAAAATTATTTGTGCTATAGCTATAATCCTCTACTTTAATTAAAGCCTGACTAGTAGTTATACCATTAGGCACTTGCCAGTTATAAGTTTGAGATGATAAACCATTACTGCTTAAGAAGGAAGTAATGTTAGTCCATGTTGCTCCATTGTTAGTTGAGTAATAGATATTGAAATAGGTAATACAAGTTGATTTGCTAAACGTAATAGGCACAGTAGCGCATCCAATCCAGTTTTCGCCACCATTAGGAGCAGTCACCGTAATAGGAGTTGCAATAGTAAATGTGGCATCACTTACATCAAAAATATTTAAATCGGCTGTGTTGCTAATTTTAATTTTGCATTGGGTGCTGTTTGCTGTG
>CAIKXD010000361.1 GCA_903831265.1 uncultured Bacteroidota bacterium | reverse complement strand
AGATTTTAGACTTTTAGACTTTAGATTTTAGATTTTTATATTTTTAGATTTTAGATTTATGGATTTTAGATATTAGACTTTTAGATTTTAGACTTTAGGATTTTTTGAAACAACAAAAACAAAGAGTAAATTTTGTGTTACGAGGAGAACTAATAACAATTGCATTTATTTTTTAGTTCAACTATAAAACAAATATGCAATGCTTAATGCCGATACTACCTTAAATTAGTGCAATAAGGCCATGCTGCAATTGTACTAAATTGAAAGTGTAATCGGTATAATTTTATTTAACCCAAATTAGCCTTAAAAATATACTCAAATTATTTTACTTCAATCTTTAGCACATACTCTTATTTTGAATTTCACAAGAGCCGCTATTTTTTCAATCCAAAACCTTGCGAGTGCGCATGATATTATACTGATGTGAAATAAGTAATGGCCCAAATTTGTTTTATACCGTTACGGTTTCTGTAATAGTCTAATCAATTGAACTATAAAAGCTACAATCGGCATCATATAAGAAATGGTTTGGACTAATTTTACCTTAGTAATGGTTTTACTGTATTTGTGCCAAACGCTTTCCAATAGGAATTTACCAATTTAAGATTTTACATTTTAGGTGTAATTTATTAATCGCATTGGTATTATTGTAAAATTTGTTGACCAACGATTTTGCTACTGCGTAATTTGGGTTTAAGGTGTAAGGGCTTGATTTTAATTGGATGCCGCAAAAGGGATAGGAACAGGCTGCCATGCAGCGTGGATAGCCCGGCCTCTTGCTTTTTTTGCAAGAGGATTTGCCCCAAAGAGACATAAAGTTATTTAACACAGATTACGCATTAGAAATGCGTAAACGATTTAGAAATTGTAAATCAGAATTTTACAAATCTGATAACATTTTCTAAATCGGGATTAACCCAACTAAATCAAGTAGTTCGATTTTTTAAATCTCCTATTGATTAATTTGGGTTTAACTGGTTATTGCTTTATTTTTTGTGTGCAAGCAGAAATTTAATAGGTGGCATTTGTTGCTGTCTTTTTTTGCTATTGTAACCCGAGCAAAGTGCATCTTAACGTATTTTGATGATCGAATAATCTTGCAATAGTAAATTTTAATTATGTAATGCTTTTACATTTTATGATATAAGTCATGTTTTGTGCTGACGGGGGTCATAAATTACTTTTTTCATACGAGGTAGTTTTACATCGGTAAAAAAGTAAAATCTTATGAGCGCAATGTTTGTTTTAATAGGCTTCAGTTTGATTGTAGCACTGGGCTTTTTGATCGCCTTTTTGTGGTCAGTAAAAAAGGGACAATACGATGATGACTATACGCCTTCGGTAAGAATTTTATTTGATACCAACAAGCCTTCGGTTGCACAGGAGCAAGAAAGTGATGCTCAAAAAAATAGCAAATGAATTAACTACAATCAACCTTATACCTAATTAAAATCTAATTAAATTTTATGGAACAAGAAAAGTTTTATTACGACAACAAAATAGTGAAGCAATTTGCCTATGCTACTATCTTTTGGGGTTTAATAGGCATGACCGTAGGTTTACTAGTTGCGCTGCAATTTGTGTTTCCTGCATTAAGTTTTAACTGGGCGCCCACCACTTTTGGAAGGGTAAGGCCAGTGCATACCAATGCGGTAATTTTTGCCTTTGTTGGTAATGGTATTTTTACTGGTGTTTATTATTCGTTACAACGTTTGTGCAAAGCGCGTATGTTTAATGATACCATGAGTAAAATACATTTTTGGGGATGGCAAGGCATAATTGTGGCTGCGGCCTTAACCTTATTTGCAGGTTTTACCACAGGTAAAGAATACGCCGAATTAGAATGGCCTATTGATATTGCAATAGCCTTAGTATGGGTGATTTTTGGATGGAACATGTTTGGTACTATTTTGAAAAGAAGAGAGCGTCATTTATATGTTGCTATTTGGTTTTACATAGCCACTTTTGTTACTGTTGCTGTTTTGCATATTGTAAATTCTTTTGAACTACCTGTTTCGCTTTTTAAGAGTTACAGTTTATATGCGGGTGTACAAGATGCCTTAGTTCAGTGGTGGTATGGGCACAATGCGGTTGCTTTTTTCTTAACTACACCTTATTTGGGATTGATGTATTATTTTGTACCCAAAGCGGCAGAAAGACCAGTTTATAGTTATCGTTTAAGTATTATCCATTTTTGGGCATTAATCTTCTTATATATTTGGGCTGGTCCGCATCACTTGTTATATACTGCTTTGCCCGATTGGGCGCAATCTTTGGGTGTTGTGTTCTCTGTTATGCTTATTGCACCATCGTGGGGAGGAATGATAAATGGATTGCTTACTTTAAGAGGAGCGTGGGATAAAGTTAGAGAAAGTGTTGTATTAAAATTTATGGTGGTAGCTGTTACAGCTTATGGTATGGCCACTTTTGAAGGCCCCATGTTATCTTTAAAAAATGTAAATGCCATTGCGCATTTTACTGACTGGATTGTAGCGCATGTGCATATTGGCGCTTTAGGTTGGAATGGATTTATGACCTTTGGTATGTTATATTGGTTGTATCCAAGATTATTTGGAAAAGAACTATACTCTAAAAAATTGGCTAACTTCCATTTTTGGATTGCTACTTTAGGTATTTTGTTTTACGCCATACCTATGTATTGGGCAGGTTTTACGCAAAGTTTAATGTGGAAGCAATTTACGCCAGAAGGTTTCTTAAAATATCCTAACTTTTTAGAAACAGTAACACAATTAATTCCATTATATGCATTACGTTCATTAGGTGGATTGCTTTATTTGATAGGATTTATAGTAATGATTTACAACTTAATTAAAACTGCAAAATCAGGACACGATGTTGTTGATGAAGAAGCATTTGCAGCACCATTAGCTAAAGAGTATCAACCACATTCAAAAGACCATTGGCACAGAGTTATAGAGCGTAAACCTATTCAAATGTTGGTGTTAAGTTTAGTGGTTATATTGATAGGTGGTGCCATAGAGATGATTCCTACTTTTATGATTGAGTCAAATATACCAACGATAGCCAGCGTAAAACCATATACACCACTTGAATTGCAGGGAAGAGATATTTACATTAGAGAAGGATGTTATACATGCCATTCGCAAATGATTCGACCTTTTCGTTCTGAAACTGAGCGTTATGGCGAATATTCAAAAGCGGGTGAATTTATTTATGATCATCCATTTCAATGGGGTTCAAAAAGAACAGGACCAGATTTGGCTCGCGAAGGAGGAAAGTATCCCGATTCGTGGCACTTTAATCATATGGAAGAGCCAACGAGTATGTCGCCCGGATCAATTATGCCTAACTACCCTTGGCTAATTGAAGATGAATTGGATATTGCTTCTACACCAGCAAAAATTAGAGCTATGCAAACACTTGGCGTTCCTTACCCTGCTGGCTTTGATGCAATAGCAGTAGATAATTTAAATCAACAAGCCAATAAGATTGCTGAAGGATTGAAAAAAGATGGTATTGAAGTAAAAGGTGATAGAGAGATTATTGCCATGATAGCCTATTTGCAGCGTATGGGTACTGATATTAAAGGAAATAAAACAGTACAGAACTAATTATAAAAACACGTAATAATGAAATTCAAAAACTATTTAGAAACTATTGCTGGAATAGAAATTTTTCCAATGATTTCGCTACTTGTATTTGTAGTGTTTTTTGTGGCATTAATATTTTTTGTGGTTAAAGCAGACAAGAATTATATCAACCACATGCAACAAATTCCTTTTGACAAAGAACAATAAAAAATGTCTTCTATGAACCTTATAAAATCAAAAATAGTAAAATACTTAATGAGCATAATACTTGTTATAGCTTCGGTAAATAATACATTTTCCCAAGTTGCAACTCCGGTTGATAACAGTAAAAATTTAATGAATAATGCTTTGTTTTGGGTATTGCTTAGTGTGATACTAATATTGTTATTCTTCATTACATTGGTAAGTAAAGTTTTAAAAAACATTACTGAAACAGATTTGAAAAAGTATAAAGCTGAGGGTAATGTACATATTACAGTACCTGGAATAATACTTTTAGTAGGAAGTTTATTTTCGGCCAGTGTTGTAAAAGCACAAGAGGCAACATCAGCAGCAGCGCCTGTAATTGATGATTTTTTTCAAAATGAGTATGCAGGTTTAGGCGCTAATGTTTTTTACATTATGGTTATTGCCATAGTTACCGAGTTGTTTATACTTTTTATGTTGCTAATAATTTTAAGAAAGATGCTCCGAATTATAGGCATGGTTAGTGAATTGGAACTAGAAGATGAAAAACCATTATTTGACTTTGCAAAAATTTCGGCTTCATTAAATGATGCAATTCCATTGGAAAGAGAAGCAGAAATTATGACTGATCACGAGTATGATGGCATACGCGAATTAGATAACAATTTACCTCCTTGGTGGAAGTATGGATTTTACCTTACCATAATTATTAGCATTGTTTATTTATTTGATTATCATGTTACACGATCATCGCCTTTGCAATTGGCTGAATATGAAAAAGAATTGGCCGATGCTGCTATTGCAAAAGAGGAATATTTAAAAACTGTTGCTGATAAAGTGGATGAAAATTCTGTTACAATAATGATTGCTGCTGCTGATATTGCTGCTGGTGAAACATTGTATAAAGCAAACTGTGTGGCGTGTCATGGTCAAGCTGGTGAAGGTGGTGTTGGGCCTAATCTTACGGATGAATATTGGATTAATGGAGGTGGAATAAAGAATATTTTTAAAACCATAAAATATGGTGTTGCTGCAAAAGGAATGATTGCTTGGCAAGCACAAATAAAGCCTGTTGATATGCAACAAATAGCTAGTTTTATTATAAGTTTAAAAGATACAAAGCCACTAGGAGGAAAAGCACCACAAGGTGATATATATGTTGAAGAAGGTGTAAAAATAGATTCAACCAAAACCGACACTAATGTAGTTGTTGCTATGCTTAAAGATAGCGTGTTTACCGCCACTGCTGAAGTAAAAAAAATAAGATAATTACTATGGGTATACCAATGTGATTTATAAATTATTCCAATAATTTAAAATCTTACATTGGTAAATGCCGATCGAAAAAAAGTTTGGGACAAATGCCGTGAAACAAATTTGGACCATTACTTATTTCACATAGGTATTAAAATTAACCTATTATTTTTTGGATGATTTAATGCTTAGATGTTGATTTTAACCTAAGATTTAGTTTTAAGAATAATTATGAATGATAGTAACGATAAGCCCAAGCTAGATCAAACTTTTAGAGATTCGGTTTCTACAATTGGCGATGATGGTAAACGGGTTTGGATTAATCCTTTACAACCTAAAGGTAAATTATATCACTATCGAACTTGGTTTAGTTATTTTTGTTTGATAGTTTTATTTGGATTGCCCTTCATAAAATTAAATGGACATCCGCTTTTGATGCTAAATGTATTAGAGCGAAAGTTTATTGTTTTTGGCATCGTATTTTGGCCGCAAGACTTTCCACTTTTTGGATTAGCGATGCTCACTTTTGTGGTGTTTATTGTTTTATTTACAGTAATTTTTGGACGTTTATTTTGTGGTTGGGCTTGTCCGCAAACCATTTTTATGGAAATGGTTTTTCGCAAAATAGAGTATTTGATTGAAGGCGATTCAACTTATCAAAAAGCGTTGAATAAAATGCCTTGGAATGCCGAAAAAATAAGAAAGAAAGGAATAAAGTATTTTATCTTTTTTATGATTTCTTTTTTAATTGCGAACACTTTTTTATCCTACATTATTGGTATTGATAAGTTGTACGAAATAGTAACAGAGCCACTTTTGGAGCATGTTGGAGGTTTTATCTCTATTTTTGTTTTTACGGGTGTATTCTTCTTTGTTTTTAGCTATTTAAGAGAACAAGCATGCATTGTTGTTTGTCCGTATGGTCGCTTACAAGGTGTATTACTTGATCGTAATTCTATTGTAGTAGCTTATGATTATATGCGAGGTGAAAAGCGTGCAAAATTTAAAAAGAACGAAACCCGCACTGCAGGCAATTGTGTGGATTGTAATTTATGTGTTAAGGTGTGTCCAACTGGGATTGATATTAGAAATGGAACGCAATTAGAATGTATAAATTGTACCGCTTGTATTGATGCATGTGATCATATGATGGAAAGTGTTCATCTTCCAAAAGGATTGATAAGGTATTCTTCGGAGAATCAAATAGAGAGAAGTTTACCCTTTAAATTAACTACAAGAATTGTTGCTTACAGTGGCGTATTGCTTGTTTTATTGATAGGATTATTTGCTGCTTTATTGTTAAGAAGTGATGTTGAAACAACTGTATTGCGTACTTCTGGCATGTTGTTTCAAGAGCAGCCTGGCGGAAAGATTAGTAATTTATATAACTTTAAAATAGTGAATAAAACCTTCGATAAAAAAAGGCTTACCTTTAAGTTAGAAGACTTTGAAGGAGCATTTAAATTTGTTGGAGATTCAGATTTAACTATTGATGGTGAAGCTTTAAGAGAGGGCGAATTCTTTTTAATTATTAACAAGAAAAATATTAAAAAGAGGAGTAGTAAAATTAAAATTGGCGTGTACGAAAACGGAAAAAAAATAGAAACAGTGAAAACTAAATTTTTAGGAAAAAGTTTTTAATTGATTATAAATATTTTAATAAAATGAGCTATGAATTGGGGAACTAAAATTGCATTTTTATATTTATCATTTGCCACCATGATTGGTGTTATGGTATATAAATCGGTTACACAATCGGTTGATTTGGTTGCACCAAATTATTACGAACAAGAATTAAAATATCAGGATAAAATTGATGGCATAAATAATTTAAGGGCTGAGTCAAAGGCTATTATAATAACACAAGGTGAAAATAGTATTTCTTTCAATTTCTTAAAAGAAATGGGCGTGCCAAAAGGCCACATTTTATTTTTTAAACCTGATAATGCTGCTTCAGATTTTGAAACAGAAATTAAAACTGATAATGAAGGTTTTCAAACCATTGAAACCAAGGCTTTAACTAAAGGCACCTATTTAGTTAAAATTGACTGGAAAATTGGAGATAAGAAGTTTTTTAAAGAGGAAAGAATAAGTATTTAGTAAAAAGGATTATGTTTTATTATTTAACAGCGGTTACAATTGGTTTAATGGGCAGCCTGCATTGCGTTGGCATGTGTGGTCCAATTGCGATGGCTGTTCCCTTAAATAATCATGGCCAAGGGTATCGAATATTAGGCTCTTTTAATTATTTATTAGGCAAAGCAATTACCTATAGTTTGCTTGGTTTATTTTCGGGTACATTTGCTAAAATGATTGAGCTGACAGGTTTTCAGCGTTATATGTCGTTGTTTACTGGCGTATTGATTTTACTTATTTTTATGCTGCAAAAATTTGGGAATGGTATTTTTGGGTTAGAGCGTTTAAACTATCAATGGGTTGCATTATTGAAACAACAATTCAATAAATTTTTAAAGGAAAAGAATTTACTATCTGCTTTTTTAATTGGATTGGTAAACGGTGTTTTGCCTTGCGGATTAGTTTATATTGCGCTTGCCGGAGCAGTTGGAGCTGGCGGTTGGTCGCAAAGCATGTTTTACATGTTTTTATTTGGCTTTGCTACCATGCCATTAATGTTTGTATTAATGATTTTTAAAGGTAAGTTGAGTTCATCATACAAAGGGCTTTTTCAAAAGATTAGCCCGGCTTTTACAATAATTCTTGCGACATTACTTATAATTAGAGGTTTAAATTTAGGAATACCCTATTTTAGCCCTAAGGTAAATAGTGTAAAGCAGAAGGTAAGTATTGAATGCTGTTCTATACCAATTACAAAAAGTAAGTAAAACTATTTCTTTTTAGTGGCCAATACTTGTGCAGCATCACTCAAGAATTTAACCTGTTCCTTGCCTGGTTCTGCTCCTTGAGGATAACCTAAAGAACCTAGTGTATTTAAATTGATAGCGTTTGTACTGTCTACTTTTTCGGTATACATGAGCCATACTGTAGGATAGCCTCTTACTCCAAGTGCCTGCTGAAGTTCATTATTTTGTTTGGTTAATTCGGGAGTTAATGGTTTAGCTCTTGGGAAATCTAGCTCTAATAAAATCACATTTTTACTTGCCCAATCAATAAATTCGGGCTTTGCAAAAACATTAGCCTGCAATCTTTTGCACCAACCACACCAATCACTTCCTGTAAAGAATGCAAAAATTGGTTTATTGGACTTGGTAGATATTTCATGAACTTCTTGTAAGCTTGTATACCAAACTAAACCATTCTCGGCTTTTTTAGCTGTTGATTGGCTAAACAAACTAGCATTGAAAACAAGAATTAAAGCAATAAGTGAAGTGCAAAATTTTGACATTTATATTTTTTTTAAAGTGTTTATTAATTAAATTCGTAAAACAGGTAATCAAATATATGAAATTGAAATTGATTACTACCAAAACATTACTGTTAAGTTTTGTTTATTCATAGAATACTTTTTGTTTTTTTTCATATCTGATAAGACTTGTATAAATATTGATTCCACTTTTTTAGCCGTGGAAATATATTTTCATGAAGCTTGCCAATGGCTCATCATCAATTCAAAACAGATCATTTTTTTTGTTTAAATATTTTAATTTAATAATTAAAACATGTATTAGGTTGGATAATTAGTAAATACCTTTCGGAAATAAGTTTGGGACAAATACCGAGAATCAAATATGGGCCATTACATATTTTACATCGGTGTTAGCTAGAAATTATGGTGGTTAATTATAAAGGTTAAACTTTGACCAACTAAAATGATAATTATAGCGATACGGTATCGGTAATTGTCTAATTAGTTGAACTATAACAGCCACTCTATCTGCAATATACAATAAACGGATTGAACTAATTTTACTTAAATAATGGTGTTATACCAATTATACTTTCAATTTAGTCCAATTGCGGCCAAGCCTTATT
>CAIKXD010000360.1 GCA_903831265.1 uncultured Bacteroidota bacterium | reverse complement strand
GATTTTGAACCAAAATTAATACATACTGTAGTAGGCATGGGTTATATACTAAAAGAAGCATGAGTAGTATTCGTAAAATTACCATTCTGTTAATAATTTCAATAAGCCTGATTTTGTTTTTTTTAGGATCAAGCGTTTATTTCTATTTATCAAATTACTCGTACGCAGATTTTTATAAGCGACTGGAGGCAAGGGTTAGTGTTGCAGAAAAACACCGTTTCGAATCCAATCAGAAAGACGCTCAGATATTAAAAAATATCAGGGAAGAGCATTTAGAATTGCTAAGTGATGAAAAAGAGTACATACTGTATTGCCCCAACGCAATCTCTATGAAACAATTAGCAGATACGCATTCAATTCCACTCAATTTCCTAAAATTGGTTTACAATCAGCAATTTGCCAATTTTCAAAAAGGTGAAATTTTTTATCATGGGAAAAAAAGGGAAGCCCAGAATGGTTTTTATTTTGTTATAGTTTCAGCAAAGAACTACTACAATACGCACCATTTAATAATGCTGAAAAAAGTATTATTTGCAGGCGGGTTTATTTCAATTTTAATCATCATTTACCTTACCTATATATTTTCAAAGAGATTTTTTGAACCCATCAATAAAATAATTACCAAAGTAAATAGCATAAGCACAGACAATATTCATTTGCGTCTCGATGATAATAGAAATACAGTTGAAATCAACAGGCTTACTACTACATTTAATAATCTTCTGAATAGGATAGAAATAGCAATTGAAACTAACAAAAACTTTATTAGCAATGCTTCGCACGAATTTGGCACACCACTTACTGCTATTATTGGTGAAGCAGACGTGGCATTATTGAAAGATAGAACTCCTGATGAGTATAAGGAAACCTTACAAAAGATACTTAAACAATCAGAAAGGCTCAATAAAATCAGTCAGTCATTGCTGTCATTAGCACAAATAGGCTACAAAGAAAACAAGTTAGACTTTACCATTGTTAGAGCTGACGAGTTAATACTGCAGGCAAATGAGATTATGAATCAGCTAATTCCAAAAAATAACATTAAAATAGACTTTGAGCTATTGCCCGAAAACCCAAAAAAACTAAAAATAATGGGGAACAAAGAATTACTGATATTGGCGATAACAAATATACTTACAAATGCCTGCAAATATTCGAGTAATAAAGTGGTAGTTGTAAGTTTGGCCTCCACAAACAATGAAATAGTAATGATATTTAAAGACCAAGGTATTGGTATTCCTCAGGCCGAATTACCATTTATATTTGATCCTTTCTATCGGGCAAGCAACACTGCCGCATATGATGGCTACGGGATTGGTTTACCTTTAACTCAAAACATCATCAAAATTCACAAAGGTGAGCTCATTATCAGTTCTATGCTAAATAAAGGAGTTACAATACAAGTAAAACTGCCTATCGCTAAATTGTAAGACACTAAAATTTTCGGCAATTTCCAGCGGGGGCTGCTAAAACCAAGACCGTGATTTAGCTGTTCATACTTCCATTATACACTCGCGAGTCCTGTAATAGTCAATAGTATTAACAGTGTTAGCACTCCAAATTCAGAAGTTCTAATCAAATTCTAATCTCAATCTTAATTGGCTTTAATAACATCGCGCTATAATTGTTGTGTTAAACATCAAGCACCAAACGCATGGGAAAGAAAATACTAATTCCGATTGACTTTAGAATAGAGTCTTTAAATACGCTAAAATATGCTCTCGAAGAACGAAAACAAGAAAAATCAAGTGTCATATTAATGTATTCAACGTTCACCAGCGATTCAATAGCTGAACTACTATTTTATAATCCTGCCAAAATAATTCAAGCACTAGTAAGTTCCCATTTTAATGATGGCATAAATATTATTAAAAACACATACGAATCTAGTCTTCATTCCTTAACAATTGAGCTGTTTCATGGTCTAAATAGAAATGCCTTTTTAAATTTTTATGAAGCACATGGAATAGACCTAGTCTATTTACCTAAAGATTATTACTTGAAACCCCATAAAAACGGTTTTGATCCTATCCCGTTAATAAAAAAATCGAAGGTGCAATATAAAGAATTAGCTTGGACAAGCGAACTTCATTCAACGAACAAAGACGAATTAAATCAATTATTTAAATAAAAGAAAATGAATAAAGTAAAATTTCCAACTACTCCAATGGGGCGAATAAAATTATTCTTCACAGTTTTCGATTCTCGTTGGGAGGATTTAACAAAAGCCAATTGGGGAAAGATCGTTTACCAAGATTTTAGTGCTGGTCTTATAGTAGCAATGACCGCCATACCAATGGCTATGGGATTTGCAATGGCTATGGGAATGCGTCCAGAGCACGGTATTATTGCAGGAGCATTGGCTTGTGTAATCGGCAGAACTTTTGGTGGTTCGAAATACCAAGTTTACGGTCCAACTGCAGCTTTTATTCCCTTAATTGCTGCTCTTATGCATAAATATAATCCAGAAGGCTTGACATTTGAATCGGCACATGGGTTTTTAGTACTTGTTTCTATTATTTCAGGTGTCATATTGATTGTCATGGGAATATTTGGTGTAGGTAAATATGCTAAACTCGTTCCAAATTCAATCATTGTTGGATTTACAGTTGGTATTGCAGTAGCTATTGCAATGACCAATCTTAAAGATATACTAGGCTTAGATAGCTACCAAGTATTATTAGGGGATAGCAGCAGAGGATTTATGGAACAAATGTCTTATCTATTCAGCCACTTGAATATCATCAATGGTTGGACTATTTTATTAGGTATTATTACTTTTGTTTTGGCAAAATACCTTCTAAAGATTTCCATTTATATTCCTGGGCCTGTGATTGCTATGGGGACTGCCACTTTATTGGCAAACACTGTTTTAGCCGACAAAAATATTCTTTTAGTAAAAGACCTTTACGGTTCTATTCCAAATAATTTCTTTAAACTTCAAATGCCCTATTTACCTCATATGACAGGCGGAGTGGTACTAGATATTATTTACTTTGTTGCTGCAATCGTATTTGTATCGGGAGTGGAAAGTGTTTTGTGTTCTTCCATGGCCGATAGATTAGCAAAAAATGAGAAAACACCATTTAATCCTGATAAAGAATTTTTTGGACAAGGCATGGTGCAAATTATCACACCATTGGTTCAAGGATTTCCGTGTACAGGTGCATTGGCAAGAACAGCTACAAGTATAAAAGCAGGAGCAAAAACTCCATTAGCTGGATATTTTAAAGCAATATTAAAACTAGTAATGGCTTTTTATCTTGCTCAATATTTAGAACTAGTACCTATGGCTTGTATTGGTGGTATATTAGTTTGGGTAGCAAGTAATATGATAAAAGTATCTGAAATTAAAGAAATCAAGCATACAGGGAAATTCGAATTTTCGATAATGGTTTATACTGCTGTAATGGTTCCAGTAACCGACTTTTTGACAGGGGTGCTCTCTGCACT
>CAIKXD010000359.1 GCA_903831265.1 uncultured Bacteroidota bacterium | reverse complement strand
ATAATATAAAATATGGATAAGTTTTCTTATTTGAGTAATGGACATGTTGAAGCTATTGAAGATAGTTACAACCAGTATTTAGTAAACCCAGAGGCAGTAGAACCAGGGTGGAGAAGCTTTTTTGAAGGTTTTGAGTTTGCCCGAAAAAATTATGATACATCAAACATTGTACCTGATAATATAACCAAAGAGTTTCAGGTGGTGAACTTAATTAATCTTTACAGAAGTACAGGTCATTTATTTACTAAAACCAATCCTGTACGCGAACGGAGAAAATATTCACCCACCTTGGAGGACATCCATTTAATTGGCTTGGGTGATGCTGACATGGAAACTGAATTCCAAGCTGGCAATCAAATTGGTTTAGGTCCTGCTAAATTAAAAGACATTATTGCATTTTTAAAGAAAACATATTGCCAATCGATTGGAGTTGAGTACAAATACATTCGTAATCAAAAAATACTGGAATGGTTGCAGCAAAGAATGGAAAGCTCGCAAAACACACCTAATTTAAGCCAAAAAGAAAAGTTGCGATTGCTCGAAAATATAAGTAAAGCAGTTGTTTTTGAAAACTTTTTACACACCAAATTTGTGGGTCAAAAAAGGTTTTCTTTAGAGGGTGCCGAATCATTAATTCCAGCCTTAGATGCAGTTATTGAAAAAGGTGCTGAAATTGGGATACAGGAGTTTGTAATAGGCATGGCCCACAGAGGGAGACTGAATGTATTGGCCAATATTTTACACAAAACTTACGAAGATATTTTTAGCGAATTTGAAGGTAAAGAATATGAGGATTCTCTTTTTGATGGAGATGTAAAATATCATCAAGGATACAGTGCTGATATCTCTACAGAAAGTGGTAAAAAAGTACATTTAAGTCTTACACCAAATCCATCACACTTAGAAACGGTTGGTCCTGTTGTTGAAGGTATTTCAAGAGCAAAAATTGATGCTGCCTATCAAGGAGATTACAATAAGTTAGCCCCAATTTTAATTCACGGAGACGCAGCTATAGCAGCACAAGGTGTTGTTTATGAAGTTATTCAAATGTCTAAACTTGATGGATACAAAACCGGTGGAACCATTCATTTAGTAATCAATAATCAAATAGGATTTACTACCAATTACCATGATGCACGTTCAAGTACTTATTGTACTGATATTGCAAAGGTGGTGCAGTCGCCTGTGTTCCATGTGAATGGTGATGATGTTGAAGCACTAGTTTATGCCATTAGATTAGCAGTAGAATTCAGACAAAATTTCCACAAAGATGTATTTATTGATTTGTTATGTTACAGAAAATATGGACATAACGAAGGAGATGAGCCACGTTTTACACAACCAATCCTATACAAGGCAATTGCTTCTCATGCTAACTCAAGAGAAATTTATGTAAATAAATTGCTAGCTGAAGGTTCGGTTGACGAAAATAAATCAAAAGAGATAGAAAAGAATTTTAAAAAACTATTACAAGATAGGCTAGACGAAGCTAAACAAATTAGCAACTCAAAAATTACTTCCTTTTTAGAAGGGGTTTGGAAGGGCGTTAGAATGGATGAAGAACATGACTTTGACAAATCGCCTGATACCTTTGTAAAAAAAGAATTGCTTTTAACCATTGGGCAGAAGATTTCGAGTATACCTGCCAACATGAAATTTTTCAATAAAATTGAAAGTATTTTAAAAGACCGTCAAAAAATGTTGCAAGGCGAAGGCCGTTTAGATTGGGCTATGGGTGAGTTGTTAGCCTATGGCACATTACTAAGTGAAAACTACCCTATCCGTTTTAGTGGACAAGATGTGGAGCGTGGTACTTTTTCGCACCGACATGCCGTTATTAAAATTGAAGACAGTGAAGAAGAATATGTTCCTCTTAACAACTTAGATCGCATTCAAGCAAAATTTGATATCTATAATTCATTATTGTCTGAATATGGTGTGTTGGGTTTTGAATATGGTTATTCGATGGCTACACCTTTTGGATTAACGATTTGGGAAGCACAGTTTGGTGATTTTAATAATTGTGCACAAGTTATTTTTGATCAATATTTAGCCAGTGCTGAAGATAAGTGGAGAAGAATGAATGGTATTTGCGTTTTCTTGCCACATGGTTATGAAGGACAAGGCGCAGAACACAGCAGTGCGCGCATGGAGCGTTTTTTACATTTGTGTGCTCAAAACAATATGTACATTGTAAATGTAACAACACCAGGCAATTTCTTTCATTGCATACGCAGACAATTGCATAGTTCTTTCAGAAAACCATTGATTGCCTTTACGCCAAAAAGTTTACTGCGTCATCCAAAATGCGTTTCAACAATTGATGAATTTACAACTGGCGGATTTAGGGAAGTTTTTGACGATGCCAATGCCAATGCTTCGAAGGTTACGGAGGTGTTGCTTTGTACAGGAAAAATATATTACGAATTATTAGAACGTAAGGAGCAATTAAATGCCGAAACCATTGCTATTATTAGATTAGAGCAATTATATCCTTTTCCTAAAAATCAAATAGATGAGTTAATTGTAAAATATAAAAAAGCAAATACATATACTTGGGTGCAAGAAGAGCCAGAAAATATGGGCGCTTGGGCTTTTATGTTGCGTACACTTCGTAAAGTTAACTTGCAACTAATTTCCCGCAAAGAAAGCGCCAGTCCTGCCACAGGATCGTCTAAAACACATGCCAAGCAGCAAAAAGATATTGTTGACAGAGCATTTGCCTCCATAAAAGTACAAGCATAAATTATTCAATAAAAATAAATATCAATTATATGATAGTAGAAATTAAAGTTCCAAGTCCGGGAGAGTCAATCACAGAAGTACAGATAGCGCGTTGGTTAAAAAAAGAAGGCGATGTGGTAGAAAAAGATGATGAACTTTGCGAAATAGATTCTGATAAAGCTACACTAACTGTAAATGCTGAAGAAGCAGGCCAAATAAGTATCTTAGCCAAAGAAGGCGACACTGTAAAAGTGGGTGATATTGTGTGTAAAATAGATACTTCTGTGGCTCCAAGCACTAAGGCAGAAAAAACTGAAACACCAGCACCAACAGCTAAGGCGGTGGAATCGGCCAAAGCAAGCCCTGCTCCTACCCCGGCAGCTGACTCTAAAAATGAAAGTTATGCTAAAGGCACTCCTGCTCCAGCAGCTAAAAAACTGATGGAAGAAAATAAAATTCCAGCACATGTGATTAGTGGTACCGGAAAAGACGGTAGAATTACAAAAGGTGATGTATTAGATTTAATGGCTAAAGGTTTTAAACCAAGCAGCAAGGAAGAAATAAGTAGAGATACCGATCGTCAAAAAATGAGCTCTTTGCGTAAAAAGCTTGCGCAGCGCTTGGTGGCCGTGAAAAACGAAACAGCCATGCTCACTACCTTTAACGAAGTTGACATGAGCGCCATTATGGCAATAAGAGCAAAGTATAAAGATGCATTTAAAGAAAAATATGGTGTGAATGTGGGTTTTATGAGCTTTTTTACAAAGGCTGTAACAGAAGCATTGCAACTTTTCCCTGCAGTAAATGCCATGATTGATGGAGAAGAAATTGTTTATCATAAATATTGCGATATTGGAATTGCTGTAAGTGCGCCAAAAGGATTGGTAGTACCTGTTTTGCGTAATGCAGAAGCAATGAGCCTAGCCGACATTGAAAATGGCATCAAAAATTTAGCGGTTAAAGCCCGAGAAAATAAAATTACAATTGACGATATGACTGGTGGTACCTTTACCATTACCAATGGTGGTGTTTTTGGAAGTATGATGAGTACGCCTATCATTAATCCTCCACAAAGCGCTATTTTAGGAATGCATAATGTGGTTGAACGACCAGTTGCTATTAACGGAGAAGTTAAAATTAGACCTATTATGTATGTTGCCCTATCATACGACCATCGTATTATTGATGGTAGAGAATCGGTTGGATTTTTGGTGAAAGTAAAAGAAATGTTAGAAAATCCAACAAAGATGTTATTTGGCGCTAAATCACCTGAAGAAATACTTTTAGGATTATAACTCCAAACAATTAATATTGTAAAGGATTGAATGTTTTTCAATCCTTTTTTTATTTTAAACAATAGCATTCTTAAAATATGATACAAATTTCGAGTTTAAGTAATCCTAAAATAAAAGCACTCATAAAACTCGAAAAATCGGGACACAGAGCCGAAATGGGCTTGTTTACAGTAGAAGGGAAAAAAGAAATTTTATTATGTGCCGAAGCGGGGTATGAAATTACCGAATTGTATTATTGTAATGAAATTGTAAAAGATCATAGCCTAATGCAAAATCTGTTATTTAAAGCTACTCAACTGATTGAAATTACACTTCCTGTTTTTGAGAAAATTGCTTATCGCGAAAGTAGGGATGGTTATTTTGCCGTGGCTAAAATACGTTACAAAACTTTACAAGAAATTAAACTTTCGCAGCAACCAGTTGTAATTATTTTAGAAGCCGTTGAAAAGCCGGGTAACTTGGGCGCCATCCTGCGTTCGGCCGATGCTGCAAAAGTAGATGCAGTAATTGTATGCGATAAAAAAACTGATATTTTTAATCCAAATGCAATAAGAAGTAGTTTGGGTTGTATATTTACTAACCAAGTGGTGTGTTGTAGTAACGATGAATGCTTAAGATGGCTAACAGCGCAAGGAATTAATACTTATGCCGCTGCTTTAACCGCCACTGAATTTTATCATGAGCAAGATTTTAAAAAGCCTACAGCCCTTGTGTTTGGGACAGAAGCAGATGGATTAACTGATTTTTGGTTGAATAAAGCTGAGAAGCAAATTAAGATACCCATGCGTGGAAAGATAGATTCTTTGAATGTTTCAGGAAGTTGTGCAATAATGATGTTTGAGGTGGGAAGGCAAAGAGGGTTTAGGGAATGAGATTTTGGGGGTTTGGTATTGGGACTTTTGGTATTGAGACTTTGGGGATATGAGTATTGAGATTTTGGGATATGAGTATTGAGACTTTTTGTATTGGGACTTGGGGATTTGAGTATTGAGACTTTTGGTATTGGGACTTTGGGTATTGAGATTTTGGGGATTTTTGGTATTGAGATTTTGGGATATGAGTATTGAGACTTTTGGTATTGGGACTTTGGGATATGAGTATTGAGACTTTTGGTATTGGGACTTGGGGATTTTGGTATTGGGACTTTGGGATATGAGTATTGAGACTTTTGGTATTGAGACTTTGGGGATTTGAGTATTGAGACTTTTGGTATTGAGACGTGGGGATTTTGGTATTGGGACTTTGGGATTTGAGTATTGAGACTTGGGGATTTTGGTATTGAGACTTTGGGTATTGAGATTTTGGTATTGGGACTTTTGGTATTGAGATTTGGGACTTTTGGTGTTGAGACTTTTTATTGGAGAACTTGTATTATAAAGTTTTACTTTGATATCTCACTAAGCCCATAGGCGAGGTTTGGGGCAGGATCAATTGAATTACTGCTGGTTTAATGATTTCTCATTTTCTTTTGCGGAATTTGGATTGAAAAAGATTTGAGGTGTTCAGCAATTATAATTATTTTAGTGGCCATTTCTTACAAGTGTAAATTTAACTGAAACAGTTTATGCATCCTATTAAAATTGCGATTGTAGAGGATGAAGCCATCATTGCCTCACTGCTTCAAAAAAGCCTCGAAAAGTTGGGTTATAATATTGTTGGATTAGCTGTAAATTATGCTGAGGCTGTTAACTTGCTTCATGAGAATTGTCCTGATATTATTTTTTTAGATATCCGAATATCAAGTAAAAAAGATGGCATTGATTTGGCAGAATACATCAGGGAACACTTCAATATGCCTATTATTTTTCTTACGGCAAATAGCGACAAAAATACCATTGAAAGAGCCAAGAAAATTAATCCAGAAGCTTTTTTAATTAAACCTTTCACAACCGAAAATTTATTTGCTGCTGTAGAAATTGCTTTAAGTAATTATAATAAATCGGAAAGACAAAAAGATATTAAAACTTCCTCAATTATACTTAAACAGGGCTACGAATTAATTAAAGTACCTTTAAATGAAATTATTTTTTTTGAAAGCGTATCAAATTACATACATGTTTATACCATTGAAGAAAAACAGATTAGCATTCGCTCAACTATTTCAGAAATGATTAAGCGCTTGCCAGCAGATAAATTTTGCCGCATTAATCGCGCGTGTATTGTTAATATGTCATTTATAGAAGAGGTTCAAAAAAATAACATATTACTACAAGATTTATCTTTGAAGCTCTCAACAAACTATAAGCAAGAACTTTTAAAAAAGTTAGCGCAGCAATCTTAAAAGCGCAAGCCCTATTCTAATTTTACAAGTAATAGCAATTGCATTTATTTTTAGGCCAACTAAAAAATAATTTGCAATGTTTAATTCCGACACTAATTGAAATTAGTACAACGAGGCAACGCCATAATTGATTAAACTAGGCTTCCTTCAAAAGAAAATGATTAAATCATTTCATTAAAATGCACACTTTTTTGAACACTACCAAATTTGAAAGTGTAATCGGTATAATTGGTATAAGAAAAAATTAAATTACTCAAAAAAGAAAGGGATTAAGTTCAAATGAACTTAATCCCTTTCTGCATACTAACCTAAATTATTTGATCTTTTTAGTACCGTATAAAACAGGTAGTACTTTTTGTTTCCTGTTATTATAGCAATAAAAGAAAGTTTAAATTTAAATTAATCATTCAACTTTACCATTCTGTGGATAGCTTGCTCTCCGCTTTCATTCAATACTTTAACAATGTATGTGCCTGTGGCAAAATCGTTGCCAATGCTAACATTTATGTTGGTATTTACTTGCTCGT
>CAIKXD010000358.1 GCA_903831265.1 uncultured Bacteroidota bacterium | reverse complement strand
ATTGATTAACCAATGTTGTTTTACCAACTTGCCTTGCTCCTATTAAAACTAACGCTTTATGTTTAGAAAGCCATTTTTCTAAATTAACATAAGCAACTCTTTGTAATGTATTCATTAAGCAAAAGTACAAATAATTCCTTTATAACGGAAAAATTACTAGTTATTTAAATATTATAATGCAAATTTTTATAAAAAATAACGCCGCAGATGGTATTTTCTTGCAAGCACTACTTAGTTAAACCAATATGTTTTTTAATAGCATCCAATTCTTTTTTTAGGAGTTCTAAATTGGTGTTTTGATTTTCGATAATGGTTTGTTGCTCTTGCATCCCTTTTACAAGCAGGGCAATAAAATCATTGTAACGTAATTCGTAAAAACCTTTTTCGGTTTTGGTTAAAAAACCTTGGTCTTTATAATTAACTGATTTTAAAGCTTGCTCCACTTCTTGCGCTATAAAGCCCATCTCGCGGTTTTTATCTTCGGCATCAATACGCAAATAATCTACGGGTTTTAATTGCTTAATTAAATTTAAACCATAAGGCAAGGTACGAGTTTCTTTTTTCCAGCGTTGGTCACTAGTAATTGTCCAAGCTACTTGTATCCCAGCGTATGTAATAGCTGTGTTACCCATCCGTACCTGATTACTATTTGTTGCGGTTGGCACTTGCGCATTATTACCAATAGCAATATTATTGGAGCCTGTGGTTATATTTGAGCCTGCTGAATATCCATTAGCGGTATTATTACTTCCTGTTGTATTTGAATACAATGCCTGATTGCCATTAGCTGTGTTAAATCCTCCTGTTGTATTTAAATACAATGCCTGATTGCCATTAGCTGTGTTTAAATTTCCTATTGTATTTGAAAACAAAGCTTCATGTCCATTAGCAGTATTGTTAGAACCTGTTGTATTAAAAACCAAAGCGTAACCACCATTGCCATTATTGCCAAACCCACTTGTATTTGAATACAATGCCCTATAGCCATTGGCAGTATTATTATTACCTGTTGTATTGGAATACAATGCCTCCATACCACTAGCTGTATTAATACTACCTATTGTATTTGAATACAATGCTGCATATCCATTAGCTGTATTGTAATAACCTGTTGTATTAAAACGCAAGGCTTGATAGCCAGTAGCGTTATTATTATAACCAGTTGTATTTGAATACAAGGCTTGATAACCATCAGCATTATTACCACTCCCAGTTGTATTTGAACGCAAGGCCTGATAACCTGTGGCGGTTAAACTACTAGTGGTTGTGTTTGAGAAAAGGGTCTGATAACCATTTGCAGTATTAAAATTACCTGTTGTATTTGAATACAATGCCCCAGTACCATTAGCAGTATTATTATCACCTGTTGTATTAAAACGCAAGGCTTGAAGACCAATAGCAGTATTAGAATTACCTGTTGTATTTTCACGCAAGGAATAAGAGCCATTGGCTGTATTACTTTGTCCTGTTGTATTTGAACTCAAGGAATAAATGCCATTGGCTGTATTACTAAACCCCGTTGTATTTGAATACAAGGCTTGAAAACCATTAGCTGTATTATTATTACCTGTTGTATTTAAATACAAGGCTTGATAGCCATTAGCATTATTACCACTCCCAGTTGTATTTGAAAACAATGCTTGATAACCAGTGGCGGTTAAACTACTAGTGGTTGTATTTGAATACAATGCCTGATAACCATCAGCATTATTACCGCTCCCAGTATTTGAATACAATGCTTGATAGCCATTAGCGCTATTACTATTACCAATTGTATTTGAATGCAAGGCCTGATAACCATTTGCGGTATTTCGAAAACCTGTTGTATTTGAAATCAAGGCTTGAGAACCATTTGCGGTATTATTATCACCTGTTGTATTTGAATATAAAGCCCGAGAACCATTGGCAGTATTACCACCCCCAGTTGTATTTGAATACAATGCTTGATAACCAGTGGCGGTTGAACCATTAGCGGTTGTATTTGAATACAGAGCCTCATAACCATTAGCAGTATTAGAACCGCCAGTAGTATTTAAAAACAATGTTTGATAACCAGTGGCAGTATTGTAATAACCTGTTGTATTTGAACTCAATGTTTGATAACCATTGGCAGTATTTTGAAAACCTGTTGTATTTGAATACAAAGCTAGACGACCATTAGCTGTATTACCACCCCCCGTTGTATTTGAATATAAAGCCATATAACCATCTGCTGTATTATCACTTCCTATTGTATTTGAAAACAATGCTGCATATCCATTAGCTGTATTGTAATAACCTGTTGTATTTGAAAACAATGTTTGATAACCATTAGCATTATTAGCAAACCCAGTTGTATTTGAATATAATGCCTGATAGCCATTAGCAGTATTACCACTACCCGTTATATTTAAACGCAAGGCTTGATAGCCATTAGCATTATTACCACTACCAGTTGTATTTGAATACAAGGCCTGATAACCATCAGCATTATTACCACTACCAGTTGTATTTGAAAACAATGCTTGAAAACCAGTGGCAGTTAAACTGCTAGTGGTTGTGTTTGAGTAAAGAGCGGCAGAGCCATTGGCAGTATTATTATTCCCAGTTGTATTAGCGAAAAGGGACAGATAACCATTAGCTACATTTAGATTACCTGTTGTATTTGAATACAATGCTTGAAGACCATTAGCATTGTTCCAACTACCTGTCGTGTTGAAATATAATGACTGATATCCATCAGCTGTATTAGAAATCCCAGTTGTATTTGAATACAATGCTTGATAACCATTAGCTGTATTATAACCCCCAGTTGTATTGTTTAAAAAAGATTGAAAGCCAAAAGATGTGTTAGCTAAATTAGCATCCCAATCAATATAACCACTTTTTTGGTTATTTACCTTTATCGTAAATGGCTGCGCATCGGTAGTGCCTAAAAAATGTGTACCCGCAGTAGTACCTGCATTGCCTGTTAAACTCCAATCTTTACCTCCTGAGCCACCCGAAATACTAATCCAATTAGTGCCATCCCAATAATAATAACCAGGCAATACATTATTTGGTGAGGTACCAGCTGTGGCGGTGTTGTACACTAATAAAGATGCTACATTACCGCTTGCTATCGTAACAGCATCGGTATTAGAGGTTAAGGCCACGCGAGGTATTAATAAACCTTTATTGCTAGCTTCAATATCTAACATTGCTGAAGCATTTGGATTGTTGCCTGTGCCATTAATACCCACGTTTTGGGAACTAAGTGTTAAAACTTGAACTAAAAATAAAACAAGAATAAAGCGGTGTATACGTGCCATAAGAGTTAAGATTTACTAATTGGTAATAAGGAGTTTTTTTGTTTGTGTGTGATGTTGTGTGATGCCTGTTATAAAATAAACACCATTACTGAGGCCCGTAATAGTGGCTTGATAGTTATTTGTTTCGTTTAAAATAATATGTTGTAAGTTTTGCCCTAGTTCGTTTGTAATATAATAGTTGCCACTTTGATTAGCTGCAATGGTAACATCTGCATGGCTTGGATTGGGATACACTAAAAAATGTGCTTGTGTAGTATTTAAAGCATCACAATTAGTAGTAATAATAGCTGAATAGGAGCATTTACCATTTACATCGGTTTGCTTTAAGCGGAAATATAAGTTACCCAAAGCAGCATTTTTATATTGATAGCTGTAACAGTTTTTATCAGTACTGGTTCCGTGCCCTTTAATGGTAGCGATGACATTAAAATAAACGGCATCAGTTGACGTTTCAACTGTAAAAAAATCATTTTGCAATTCGGAAGCAGTACACCAATTTAACTGAACATCATTATCAAGGCATGTTGCATCAAAATTTAAAAGTTCAATAGGTAAAATACTTGAATTATCGTTTAGTGTCCACGAGCGATAAAAAGCAGTTGGAGAAACTGTAACACTTGTAATAGTATTAGCGGCAGTATTAATAGTTCCCATTGGTATATAATCTATATAACCACCCCAATCGTTTATGTTTATGGTATTATTAAAACGTTGGGCTTTTAAGTTAGCTTCAATAATTGTATTACCTCCGTTGGTTGCCCATTCCGCATCAATGTATGTAAAACCCAAAGTTACAGTAGGTTTTGTGCTATAAGCATTGGCATCTATAACCCAAAAGCGATCGATGGTTTTAGCAGAATTATTAATGCCACTTAAGGCACCCATATTAGTAACATCAGAAGGCGTGTAGCTTAAATTATTAAAACCAGTAGCTCTGCTTGGAGCTACCGCTGCCGAAAAACGGATATTACCAGAGCCCACACCTGCTGCTGATGGAACTAATGACAACGGTATTTGCTCAAGCAAGGTTGACATATAAGGCACCGAAATGGAAGTAGTAGCGGTGCTTAAATTATATTGCAAACGATTGTACTCGGCTTCCATGATAATACCATCGGTTGCACCGCTAGTAATAATAGGATTTATAGGAGGAGTATCAAGCACCATAAAAACAGGATTAATGGCAGTGCCACCATTAATAACAATTTTAGCCC
Source organism: uncultured Bacteroidota bacterium (assembly GCA_903831265.1). Taxonomy (GTDB): domain Bacteria; phylum Bacteroidota; class Bacteroidia; order UBA4408; family UBA4408; genus CAIKXD01. Next base: position 2,368 of record CAIKXD010000358.1, on the reverse strand, counting down.
CAGTATTTAATATAATTTGCGAGTAGGCCTTATGCGGTAAAATAAATAAACCAAGCAAACTAATACATATTAAAGATTTTATAAAAAACATGGTTAGTTAATGATTATGTGCTTAGCTACCTAAAACAGGATAAAAATAAGTGAATAAGCGCCTTCAAAAAATAGTCAGAACTAACTAATTTTTAATGAAAACAGAATTTATATAGTTAGAACTAACTATATGAGCATTAAATAAAAATATTTAATTTAGAGTTTTACATAACTTAGAGTTTATGCCGAAGAAAACTACCACACATAATAATTTGACTTATAATGAGTACCATACTTATATTAAGGAGACTTATAATCCTCAAATTTTAAAAAACACGGAATATTATTTAAAGCAATATTCGGGTTTTAGCGAATTAGCTAATGCAATGCCTTGCGCCATATATTTATTAGACTATACGACTTTAGGTTATCGTTTTGTGAGCGAAGGTTGTAAATATATTGTTGGCTATACAGCTAACGAATGCATGAATTGGTCGCATCTTGATTTTATTCGAAACTGCATGAATGCAGAAGATGCTAAAATATTTACGGGAGCTTTTTTTGATAAATATATAGAACAAATAAAATCAGTTTCGAAAAACGATATTAAAAATTGTCGATTTTCGCTAAATTATCGTGGCAAAAAAAAAGATGGAACTCCAATAAAAATATTACAACAATCTGTTGTATTAGAAACAAATGATTTGGGTTATCCTGTGTTAAGCTTAGGTATTATTATTGATATTACAGCGCATAAATTAGATAACAAAATGGTATTTTCTATTTCTCATTTTAATGCAGAAACTGGATTTCAAACTATTTCATCTAGCACTTTAAATTCGGCACATGATAAATTAACAGCCAGAGAAAAAGAAATTGTAAAACATATTACATACGGTCATAGCACCAATAAAATAGCAGAACTCCTCAATATTAGTATGCTAACTGTAAACGCTCATCGCCGCAATATCAATAAAAAAACAAACTGCAAAAATGTAGTAGAGTTAGTTAACTATGCTTTAGTTAATAACGTAAACTAAATTTATTTAAAACAACCTATAACAAATTCATTCACGATTTTAGCCAATTCATCAGGCTGATCTAACATCACACAATGTCCACTATTGGCCACTAATTGCGATTTACCATGCCACTGAGTTAATGGCGTTTTATCAATATAATCTATGAAACATAATTTATCTTCTGCCCCAAAAACTACAGCAACAGGTAAATTGGTATTTTGTATTTTTTGCAATTCGTCGCTGTAATCTCCTGTGCCTATTGAAGCAGCCATAAAGGTTCTAAAATTTGGATCGACTTTATGAAAGATGGCTTTTATTTCTTCTTTTACTACATTGCTTAAATTAACCCCTAATTCTTCTGCTAAGGCATTTAATTGCTCATCTGTTGGATTAGCAGTAAACAATGGCGTTAAGTTTGGATTCGGTTTTAAAATATCAGCGGCTGTTAAATGAAAGCCAATAATGGAAGGCGATAATAATAAAAAACCTTTACAGTTACTTAACTCATCGGCAATTTCTCCAATAACATTAGCACCTAACGAACAAGCCACCACAATATATTCCTTTGAATTAAAGTGCGAAAGAAATTCTTTCACGTGTTTACTTAAACCTTTAATAGAATAATCTTTATCAGGTGTTTCGCTTTTAAATGAATTACCACAACCTGGTAAATCAAGTGCAATTAAAGTGTAATTAGTGGTTAATGAAGAATCCAATAAGTACTTCCAATAGTCTGATGATTGAGAATTACCATGAATAAAAACAATTTGCTTTTCACTATTGCCTTTTGTAATATAATGTAACATATAAATTAATTTAAAAATTTAGCTAACCAAGTTGCTTGCAATGGTTGTTTCCAATTAGTTTCTAATTGCTTAGATTCAGTAATTGTATTATCAAATACTATAGTATTAGTATTAATTGTATTAGTGATTAATAACTCTTTTATTTGCGAAGCCTTTACCACCTCCACTTGATTATTGTTTTCGTAAGCTACTAATAAACGATTTAATAACTCTAAAGAAAATGCTTGTTCTAACTCTTTTACAAATCGAACTTGTTTATCAATACTACAACCACTGGCGTTGTATTTATCTTCATTAACTTTAAAAATCAATAATCGATTTTGGTATAATTCAAAAGAGGCATCTAAACTCACATCGTGAGCTGTCCAACCAGTTACAAATGTTTGACAACGATTTTTAAAATCAACTAATTGTTCGTTGGTTAATTTGTTGCTTAATGTATAAATCCAAATACGCTCGTTCATAATATTAAAGTTTATGATTTTTAAATATGAGATGCTGAATCAAGTT
>CAIKXD010000357.1 GCA_903831265.1 uncultured Bacteroidota bacterium | reverse complement strand
TGATTCTTTTGATTTTCTTGATTGATTGATACCACAAATGATCAAGATAAACACCCTAATCAAAGAAAATCAAATCACCCCGATCATTGTCTGAACGGTGATTCTTTTGATTTTCTTGATTGAATGATACCACAAATGATCAAGATAAGCACCCTAATCAAAGAAAATCAAATCAATCAAAAGAATCATAGTTCAGACCGCCACTGAATGCCTTTTGCAAAATTGATTTCTTCATCTCCTCCAAATCATTGATTTTTTGCTGGTAAATGGCTTCTAATTTCTTGGTTTCGGTGGAAAGGGTGTCGAGTTTTTTAACGATGGTTTGTTGGTCTTTTATATTAGGAACACCAATTCTTAAATCCCTCAATGAATCAGTTGAAATTCGATGAACAGTTGCACCTCGCGTTACTTTTGAGAGTAGAAACCTCATGTTCCCCTCCATAAAGTAACATAAAAAATTAGAGTCTATATTTTTCTTAGGGCAAAGTGCTTTCAAATCTTGATTGATTGACACCACTTCTTCTGTTATGCCAATAGGAACTATTCGAGCCAATATCCCAGACCTAACGACAATTAAGATTGAGCCTTTTGGTATAAGTGAAGCAGAACTATTTTTGATTGCCTCAATTGTTAAGTGATCTTGAGAATTAGAAATAATCTTTGACTTCATATCTTTGGGGGAAACCCAAGGGATTTCACCTTCCCAATATTCTTTCACTTTAGTTGAAGGTGTGCCGCCACCTTTGAATAAACAAACTTCCCCTAACGTCTTCTCTTCCCATCCCTCCCCTTTCTCCTCAAATACCCCCTGCAAATAACTCTCAAAAACCTCCTTAGCATTCCTCAAATTCTGCTCGGCATTGGCTTTTGCCTTGGCTATGGCAGCAAAGGCTTCATCTAAGATGGCGACGATGCGTTGTTGCTCAGGAAGGGATTTGGGAAAACTGATTTCAACTTTATTAATGTCTTGTTGATTTACACTTGCTTGATTTACCGACTGCTTACATAATCCTTTCCAATAGCCATTCTGGAAAATATATTTTAGAAAGTGTTCAAAGTAATTTCCATCCAAAAATGGTTTTGGTCTCATCAATAACAAGTTAACACCGTGATAAACTTCTTCATCAGAATTAAATAATGCAGTTTTTCCAACGTGTATCGGACTATTTATGTGACTGAATAAAATGTCACCTTTTGCAAGACGATATTTTTCCTTATCCGATTTAGATAATCTTGCAAATCCGATTTTATCAAAATCAAAATCAGCATTTGAAATGCTTTCAATTCTTGAAATTTTATCTCCAACACCTTTCTTGTCTTGCTTACAGTTTACACCGTTTCGCAAAACATCTAACACATCGCCTAATGTTTTATACTCCCAACCTTGTTTCATAATCACTTCTTTTTAGAGCTTGGCAAGTTTTTAATTGCTTTTTCAAATTCGCCCTCTTCCGCATCGTTTTGGGCGACGCGTTTTTTATCAAATTGGGCATAGTGTGTTTCTGCTTTTTGCAAGGCGAGTTCGTGGCTTATTTTGCCCGCATGTGTCAGTATGGCTCTATCGTTGAGGTTTAAAAACCCGTGCAGTTTCTCAATCCAATCCACCATGTG
>CAIKXD010000356.1 GCA_903831265.1 uncultured Bacteroidota bacterium | reverse complement strand
TTTTGATTATGAAATTGGTGAGTTTATAGCACTAGGAAAGTATAAGCCAGTAAAGAAGGGCGAAGCCATTGAAAGCTTGGGAGTGTATTATTGGACCTTAGGCAACATTGTTTTAAAGCGCCCATGTGGCACCTGTTTGTATGGTTTTTTGTACAGGAAACGCTTGGTAAGACAAAGGTAGATTGACTTTTTTAACTAATAAAAGCAATATCACGCTTTGAATAAACGTTAGAACATAATGAAAATAAAAATTGCCCTACTTTTTTTAGTTTTACATAGTCAGCTTTATGCGCAGAAATTGGTTGTACAATGCACCTACACCAATATGTTGTACATTGGCATGGAGAACGAGTTGGTATTTCGTTATGAGGGTGTAAAGAGCGAAGATTTATTAGTGAAGGGCACAGATAATTGTATTTTAAGACATGTTAAGGATGCTACGTATATGGCAAGACCAGAATACGGAAAACCTACTTGTAAAATTTATATAGGCTTAAAAAAATACAATGGCAAAAGATGGTTAGATAGTATTGTATTTCAGGTAAAATTATTAGGAAAGCCAAGGGTTCTGTTCGGTCAATATGAAAGTGGAAGTCACTATCTCAATGATTTAATGGAACAAGATTCTATCCAAGTTGAAATGGATGGTTATGCCAAAAATATACAGTTTAGAGTAACTAAATACTCAATCGTTATTGTACCTAAAATTGGTGCAATGAGTGAATTTGATTGCACAGGCTCAAAAATTTTTAAGCAAGTGAAAGATGCAATGGCGGTTTTAAAGGAGGGTGATATGATAGTAATTGATAGAATTAGAGCTATTGGACCTAGTGGAGAGCGGTTATTAAATCCACTAACAATTACCATTCTAGGAAATAATATTAATTACTTTTATGAAAGCAAAAGAGTGAAAGGGTATTATAGAGATGCTAATGGACTAAAATTATATAGGTATCCAATAGTTAAAAATCAGCTAGATGGTAATTGTGAATTGAAGAAGGATAGTATATGGATGTATTGGGATTTCAATATTGAATTAAGTAAATATAGCTTGTTTAAAATAGATAGCTTTAGCATGGGTACGCTTTTAGTTTCCACCTATTTTAATGATACAAATGGTCGTAAAATGTACCAACTTAGGCCATCAACTGATAGCACAAGTTTATATGAATCTTACTACCCAAATGGCAACATCTATCAAAAAGGTTTGGTTAGAATGGACACAAGGAACATTAAGTTTGGTAAAAACATGTTCTATGAAAACAAGCAATGGCAAAGCAATAAGGAAGCTTGGCATTTGTGTTTAAGTGAAACACCTGATTACTTATTTCCTATAGGAGAATGGATTGTATATGATACTAGCCAAAAAACACAGATGGTAGTGAATTATGCCAGTTTTATCAATTCAAATTTGGGTTGCAAAGATAATCCTTTGTATCCATGGACTGTTTATTATTACATTGCTCCTCATGGCAAGTGCTTGTTGTATAAAAATGGTAAACTTACAGAAACTATTTTATTTAAAGAGGGAGTGATGGAGCGAAGGAAAATAGAGAGATAAGCGACTATATTTTTTTAATTCATTTCATTTTTTTAATTTGCTCAACAATGAATGGCTTGTTAATTAAAATTCTACTGGTCATTTAACTAAAAAAGAATTAAATTTTATGGAAGAAAATAACGAAGAAATTAAAGAAGCAATAGGCGATGTATACGCTTATGCCACGCAATTAATGGTGTTAAGAAATATGAATACAGCCGATGCTTTGCACGATTTAACTCAGAAAGGCGTTGACGAAGAAGTGGCAAGAACCATAGTCAACCAAATAGACGATCAGATTTATGAAGCCAAAATGAAGCGTGCTAATAAGGATATTTTGTATGGTGCTTTATGGTGTATTGGTGGTACTTTGGTGACTGCTTTTACCTATTCCGCGGCATCAAATGGTGGAGGCAAATATATAGTTACTTATGGTGCCATTATTTTTGGAATGGTACAATTAGTAAAAGGTATTTATACAAGGTTTAATTAATATAATCCTTCACAGAAATTCCTTACTAGCAAAGGATGAATGAAATATTTTCATGTTATTTTCAAATTCGTAATTCCCATCACATTTTTATTGAGATTTTTTTTCTCTTTGTTTAATTGGGAGGTTAATTATTACTACAAAAATCAATTGAATTCTACCATTTTGAATGGATTTCCTTTACCCGATAATGGCGAATTCTATCATTCCTCAATTGGAGGAACAACGCAATGGCTAAATCACATGATTAATGTAATTATTTGTCTTCTAGTGGCTTGTTTTATTGCTTATTATTTAGAAAAGAGAATTTATAACAAGACTAAAAAAACAATTACTCTTATTATAATAACTTTAATATATGTTATTGGTATTCCAGCATCAATAATTGACTATTATTGTATGATATCCCCAGGAGTAGATGCTTGGCCAGAAAAGTTAATTCTTAAAAGTTTGAAATTTATTTATTTTTAACATCTAACCTCTTTATGTACCAATTACTCCTTGGACACATCATGCAAAAAAGGAAAGTAGTGGATTGTATAAAAAGGTCAATGAAAGGAATAAACTAGAGATTACTTACTGTATAAATCACTTGCGAATGGCATTCAATTTTATTAAGTCCCGAGCTATCACAATTAATTGCATTACTATTTACTTTACTTATATTTATTGAACTCTTTGGAATACCTGCATTAACCAATAAGGATTTAATTTTTTGCAATCTATTTTTTTGTAATGATTTATTACTCAAATCCAGATTACAATTCAATAATTCCAGATTCAATTTAATACTTGGGTATTTTTGGTACATGCCTTTTATTTGACTTATGGCTGAATCAACCTCAAATCCATAAATATCGAGTAATTCTACTGAATTTAGTTCGAAAAAAAATCTTGGTCCTGGTCCGCATCTTAGCATTTTTCGCGTACAAAATTTAAAAGTATTTATTGTGTCATTACTAGTTGGAAACAAACTGTCATCCTCTGAATCAGAGTAATCATATATAGAAGGTCTTTGCACAGAGTCATGCGTTTCTAAAAGTTGAGACGCACGAATAGTGAGACTATCAAATAGAAAAATTCTTGGAATTTTAAGCGTAAAAGTGCCATCCTTTTTCAATAAGGTATAAGCTAACGGTCTTTTGTCCTCATAAATTACAATGTATATTATTGCATTAATTATTTTTTCATTTTCAAAATTGCATTCCCTTACAATCCCTTGTAAAACCACTGAATCCCTCTTCGCTGCATAGATATTTGGCATGGCATTATAAATAAAAAAGAGAATAATGATAAACCTTAGATAATACATGAATTGATTTTATGATTAACTAAATATTGAAAATAAAAGTATTTACACCCTTCTATTTCTAAAAAAACTTTGCATCATGCTGCGGCATTCGTCTTCTAAGACGCCAGATTTTAGCTCAGTTTTCATATTAAAATCACCATCTAAAAAATTAGAAAAACCTGTTTTTGGTTCTTTTGCGCCAATTACA